>NZ_JANSHN010000025.1:0-54199 GCF_047461655.1 Synechococcus sp. W55.1 | reverse complement strand
CATCATAGGTAGCAAAGCCACCCTTGAACGCTTTGACCGGGCGGTTTTTCTGTTGTGCCACCTTGCGGGCAGACGCTACCCGTCTGCATATCTGTTGAGCCAAATTACTGGACAAGCCGAAACGGGCACGGATTTCGTAGTAGCACAGGGATTGGAGTTTCAGTGGGTTGACGACTTTCTCGGGTGTGTTTTGGTTGACCCAGTTCAAGGCTTGGCCGAAAGCAGCCAAGGTCTCGTCCAATTTGGCGGCTTGCGACTGGGACACCTTGAGCTTGCAAGAAACGGTCAGGACTTGGGTCATAGCCTTATTGCATTTTACTCACATTCCTCCCGACCCTTGCCCTGTGGGCAGAGAGCGGGGCTCCTGCGGTTTCTAGCTGACGGGCCAGCCAGGCAGTTAAATCCTCCAAGCTGTTGAAGTCCAACAGAGCTTCCCCCAGCGCCTCCAGTTGTGACGTTGACAAAGCCCAAATCTTATTCTCAAGGGCCGGGTCAAGGGATCCCAACTTCCGCCTGAGCAGCCGCAAAACCAGCGTTGCTTCCCCGTGTTGCAATCCCTGTTGTAATCCTTGTTGCAATCCTTGTTGTAGCCCTTGTTGCAGGCCCAGTTGTAGTCCTTCTCTGCGTCCTTCTTTGCGCCCTTCTTCCAGCCCCTCTCGCAGAGCTTCTGCCCGCCACTCTTGGTAGATCACCGATTCCCTCATATCCAAAGACCTCATGATTTGTCGAATCAAACCCCGATCCAATGCTAGTCCCGCCAAGACGGCTGTTGCGGCTGCCAATTCCCTTCTCTCACTGGGGTCTGCCAAGCTCTCTAGCTCACTGACCACCTCTCGCAAGGTTTCTGCTGGATCTTCCACCTGGCTTAGAACCCGAAACGGTAGCAGGGCTTGCCGATCCGCTCCGGCCCTCAAATCGCATTCCCACAGGCGGACAACATCAAACTCATGGCTCAGCCTCTCTAGACGAAAAGAGGTCTGGAAAACTCGCTCCGACCCCGTTTTGCGCAAGTCAATGACCACCTGCTGCACCGATAGGTGAGGATACCTCCGATAGAGTCGGAGCCGAGCCACTTCTCCCATGAGCCAGCGGGCAAACTGCTCTGGGAAACGCTCGGCCAGATATTTGCAGACGTTGTCATAGGCCATGTCGAGGTGGATCCCTGGAATTAGCGACCGCCCACGGTAATGGAATCTACCTTGATGTGAGGCTGCCCGACGGTGACGTAAATGCTGCCACTTACAGAGCCACAGAACCCAGCTGCCAAGCTGAGGTCCTTAGAACACATGGAAATTTTGGTCAAGATGTCTTTGGCTTCTCCGATCAGAGTGGCTCCCTTGAGGGGTTTGGTAATCTTGCCGTTTTCGATGAGATAGGCTTCTTCGACGGCGAAGTTAAATTGCCCAGTGGGGCCGACGCTCCCTCCCCCCATACGCTTGCAGTAAATGCCTTTGTCGATAGAAGCAAAAAGATCGTCCAATTCTGCATCTCCGGGGGCAATGTAGGTATTGCGCATACGGCTGGCGGGGGCAAAGGTGTAGTTTTGGCGGCGACCGCTGCCGGTGCGAGGGTGGCCGGTGCGCATTGAGCCAGCCCGATCCGCCAAGAAGTTTTTCAAAATGCCCTTCTCGATCAGCAGAGTGCGCTGGACGGGCATCCCCTCGTCATCCACATCCAGGCTGCCAAAGGCCCCTTCAGAGAGACCTTCATCCCAGGCGGTAAGGTTTTTGTGGGCAATCTTCTGGCCTTTTTTGTCGGCAAAGGGCGTGGTTTTGCGCTCAATTTGGGTGGTTTCCAACAAGTGGCCGCAGGCTTCGTGGAAAATGACGCCGCCAAAGGCGTTGGACATCACAATCGGGTAGGTGCCGGATTCCACATAGTCGGCATAGAGCATCTGGCCGGCGGCTTCTGCCAGTTCCCGGCTGTGGGCCTCCAGATCCCAACGGCGCAAAAAGTTGGGATCCCCCGTACCGCCGGAGCGTTGACTGACAGAGGCGCGATGGGATCCATCGGCACAGAGCAGCGTAGAGCTCACGGATTGGGTGAGGCGCACATCCCGCACAAAGGTGCCATCGCTGCAGGCCACCAGAATCTCTTGCCAATCGCGGAAATAGGTGGTGCGGCGGGACTGCACATGGCGGGCTTGGCGACCCAGTTGCTCGTTGGCTTTGAGCAGGATCTCCCCCATCTCCGCAATGGGGCTACATTCCTTCAACCAGCCATCTTTGCGGCGACGCTCGGCGTAGTCCTGCAGCATCTCCAGGTTGATGGCAGAAACCAGCGCTGTGGGGCCAGGAGGGGTGAAGCCCATCAGCGAAAGGCCCTTCTCCAGAGCAGCCTTGAGACCGGCAAAGGACAGATCGTTGGTGCTGACGTAGCAGTCGGCCAAGCCGCGAAACACCCGCACGCCGGCCCCGGTGGAGAGCCGTGGGGTGATGCTGGTGATGGCGTCATCTTCGGCCAGGCAACTGATGGAATTGCCCCGTTCTAGAAAAATCTCCACCAAATCGGCACCGGCAGCGCGCCCCCAGCCCAACAGGGCAGAGAGGGGATCCCGCCAATCCTCGTCGAAGCGCTGTAGAGTATGACGGTAGTTCAGGTTGGGCAGTTCTTTGGACAAAAGCAGCATGGCAGGCTCAGGGAGTAGAGACGAGCTAAGGCCGGCGCAAGTTTTCGTTTTCTCAGTTTAACAAGGAGTAAAGGTTCTCCCCTGCCGGCAGGTTGGCCTTGAGCTTGACAAGGGCGGGGGAGCAATCGAAGATCGCTGCACAAGGAAACCTCGACTTGCAATGGCTGCCAAGAAAAAACCGCCGGAGCTTCAGCCCAGCCTGTTTGACGATCCCATCGAGCCGCCAGCCCCGGCGGAGGAGACACTCCCCCAGTGGGATCAGATCCCCCTGTCGGCCCAGGTGCCCATCCCCCCCGGCACTTACAGGGATTTGGAGCAACTGAAGCAGCATTGTTTGGTATGCCAGCGCTGCGACTTGGCAGCCAGCCGTACCCATGTGGTGGTGCATCGGGGCAACCCCAAGGCAAGGATTTTAATCATCGGAGAGGGGCCAGGGGAAAGCGAAGACCTGCAGGGGCTGCCTTTTGTGGGCAAGTCGGGACAATTGCTGGATAAAATCCTGGCTTCGGTGGGGCTGGATCCCGAGCAGGACACCTACATCTGTAATGTGGTCAAGTGCCGCCCCCCTAACAACCGCGTGCCCACCCAGGAGGAGATGGACGCCTGCCGTCCCTATCTGTTGGAGCAGATTCGCCTGGTGGATCCCTGGATTATTCTGCTCACGGGGGCCACCTCGGTGCGCTCCCTTTTGGGCGAGAAGCGAGGGATCACCAAGATCCGCGGGGAATGGATCCAGTGGCAGGGACGCTGGTGTATGCCCATTTTTCACCCGGCCTATCTGCTGCGCAACCCAGACCGCACCCCTGGCAGCCCCAAGTGGTTGATGTGGCAGGATATTCAGGCGGTGAAGCAAAAGTATCTGGAACTCACCGGCACAGCACCGCCCCAGCCCAACTTTTGAGCCCATTTCCCCAAGCGCCCCTCCTCCCAAAGGAGAGCAAGGGATCCCTACCTTGGCTGATCCCCAGGTTTGAACCCAGTCAAGAGGCCAAAGCGGAGCAAGCCGGTGGCATAAGCCTGACGCATCAGGCCCAGCCCCAGCGCCCCGCGAACGGTAACCCAGCCGCTGCGCAGCAAAGCCGGGATCCAGCGCCAGTCGCGGGCGGAAGCGATCACCTCATCCCAGAAGGGGGCCACCCGCTCCGACCAGTCAGCACTGCGCAACTGCTCAAAGCCCACCTGTTGGGCCAGAACCTCGTAGCCGGAGAGGCTGATCACATAGGGTAGGCAGTACACCTCGTAGATTTTCTGCAAAAGCTGTTGATCCTGCCGACTCAGGGATCCCTCGCGGTGGCACCAGGTTACCACCATCACCTGCCCGCCCGGTTGCAAGACCCGCCAGCCCTCGGCCAGAAACTGCCGCTTATCCGGCATGTGCTCGCCGCTTTCCAGAGACCACACCAGATCAAAGGTGTTGTCTGCAAAGGGCATCTCCAGGGCATCGGCCACCTGAAATCGCACCTTGTTGCTCAGGCCGGCCTCTTGGGCGCGCTCCGTAGCCCGCTTGGCTTGGACGGGGCTGAGGGTAATGCCCGTAACCTGTGCCCCAAAGCGCCGGGCTAACTCCAAGCTGCTTCCCCCAATGCCACAGCCAAGATCAAGAATGTGCTGGGGAGGGCAGGGATCCCCGATCTGGCCCCACTGGATAACCCTATCAATCAAGTCAATCTGAGCTTGGCGGCGATCCTTACCGGTTTGGCCCGGCTCGTAATAGCCATGGTGCATGTGCTCCCCCCACACCCGCTCCCAGAGGCCGGAGGAGGCATCGTAGAAGTGGCGAATGCGTTGGTTGAGGGTGGAGGTCATGGCAACAGATCTCCATGGCTTTTTTATTTTGGATTTATTTTGGATCCTCTCGCCCGGTGAAATCTGATGGGGAACCCTTGTAACCCAACTCGCGCCAGCCGGACGGAGCCATAGTAACAGACCCTTTCCGGGCTCACCTTGGAGCAGAAAGCGATCCCAGCGCCCAAACCAACCGCTGCACAGCACTCAAGAGCACCAGAATCGCCATCAGCCCAAACAAGCCCACCATGTACTCCGGGAAAAGGAAAAACAAGCCGTAGAAAAAGATGGTTTCGCTGCCCTCGATAAGCCCCGACGGCATACTTAAGCTGGTCAGTTCATCCAGGGATCCCGCCCCGACAGTGCCATCCGTCCTTGTTGCTCCGCAACGCTGTCGCGAACGCCGTTTTTCCAACAGCCCTGCCAAATACATCCAGGAGCAAAGGTTGATGTAAAAGCTGGCCAGCATCAGAGCCAGAGAAGCATAGCCCAGCAGGGATCCCTGGTGAAAGGCCAGCCCCAGGGGAACGACTGCGTAGACCACCACGTCCAGCAGCATATCCAGGTAGCCCCCCAGATCGCTTTGCCGTCCCTGCAGACGAGCCAACGTGCCGTCCAGCCCGTCCATAAACCGGTTCAGCAACCACAGGCCCAGCCCCCACCTGTAGGCCCCGTAAGCTGCCGCTGTCCCAGAGGCCAGGCCCATGGCAAACCCCGACAGGGTAATGGCTAGGGGATGCACCTGTTGGAGAGGGGTTTGCAGCACTGGAGCCAACAGCCGCTCCTTCCACTGCCTAAGCACCTTATCCAGCAAGAAACACTCCTTTCTTATTGCTCTGCAACGCTGTTGCCGATGATCACCACCGGCTGGGATCCCAGAGGCCAGAGGCACAAAACCTCTGGATTCAATTTTCTTGCTCCGCACCGCCAACGCGATGGAAATCATCATCCCAGAATCATCCCAGATGATGAGAATGCTACTGAAGGGAGGTCAGAGCAAAGTGCTGTGCCTACGGCAAAGGAACCGCACCGCTGTTGCGAATGAAGCGGATACCTACGCGGAGTATGTTTGCTCTGGCCCCTTTCCTCTACTGGAAGTGCTGCGGCAAGCCTAGGCTGGGACAAAGCCTGTGGGTAAACTAAAGGTTAGGCTGGGTAGCCTATCGCCTGGCGGACTGTGTGCTCCTTAACTCGGTGTTCGCGGCACCTTTTTCTCCCTCAACTCCAACATACCTACGAGCGAGTCCATGAGCGAGACCCCCACTTCCCCAGCAGAAGCGTTCGCGGCACCAGAGCCGGTCATTGCCATCACCGGCCTGACCAAAACCTATCGCACAGGATTTTGGCTGAACAAGGTGGTCAGCCCCCTCAAAGATTTTTCTCTGACTGTGGCCCGCGGAGAAACCTTTGGGCTGCTGGGGCCCAACGGGGCCGGGAAAACCACCACCATCAAATGCCTACTGGGCATTGTGGAGCCCACCCGCGGCAGCGGCACTTTGCTGGGCAAACCCCTGGGGGATCGCTCCATCAAGCAACAGGTGGGATATTTGCCGGAGAACCCCTATTTTTACGATTACTTGACGGCATGGGAGTTTCTCCAGTTTGCCGGCAAGGTGTTTGGTCTGCCCAATAGCCTGTTGAAGGAGCGGATCCCGCAACTGCTGGAGCTGGTGGGGCTTTCTATAGATACGGCCCGCAAAAAACAACTGCGCACCTACTCCAAGGGCATGCTGCAGCGCACTGGCATGGCCCAAGCGCTGATCAACGACCCAGAGCTGGTGTTTCTGGATGAGCCGATGTCGGGACTGGATCCCATGGGCCGCTATCAAATGCGCGAGATCATTCTGTCCCTCAAGCAGCAGGGCAAAACGGTGTTTTTCAACAGCCATATCCTGGCGGATGTGGAAGTTATCTGCAACCGAGTCGGCCTGATCATCGGCGGCAAATTGGTGCATCAGGGAACTTTGGATGACTTGCTGGGAGAGAGCAAAAGCTATCGGGTACAGGGGCACGGTGGCGCCGTCGAACAGTTCCGCGACCGCCTAGAGCACTTCTCGATTCAGGGATCCCATTGGTCGGGGGAATGGAGTGGATCCCTACCGGAGTTGCTGAGCCTTTTGAACCAAGCGGGGGCACTGGTCACCGACTTGCATTGGCAACGGCAATCCCTAGAAGAATTCTTTGTGGAGCAAGTGCGGGCCATTGAAGGGGATCATCCGGTCTCTGCCTAGGCTGGCCGTTCGCACTGGTGCTATGGAGAACCCCGAGAGCAGGACGGAGTTCTGCCCTGAGTATTTCCCAGTAGGGGACTCTGTGCTCCGCACCGCTAATCGGCGGCAATAACAGCCCGGTAGTAGCCTTCCAACTGTTGGGTGGCTGCCGACCAGCTCCAACGTTCTGCCTCTTGGCGAGCTTGCTGTCGGAAGAGCTGCCGCTGCCCGACGCTGCTCAGGAGTTGCTGGGTAACCTGGACAAAGTCGCTATCCGAATTGGGATCGAACAGAAAGCCATTGCGCCCACTGTCCACCACATCGGTAATGCCGCCGCAGCGGGGGGCGATCACCGGACAACCGGCAGCCATGGCTTCCAACAGAACCAGCCCCAAGGTCTCGGTGCGGGAGGGGAACACGAACAAATCCGCCGAAGCAAAGGCCGCTGCCAGAGACTCCCCCTGCAGATAGCCCGTAAACACCACATCGTAGCCGGCAAAATGTTGCTCCAGGGATCCCCGCTCTGGCCCATCTCCCACAATAGCCAAGCGGGCTTGGGGGATCTGCTCCAACAAGACCCGGATCCGCCCCACTTCCTTCTCAGCCGAAAGCCGCCCCACATAGAGCAAAAGAGGCCGTTCCGGTTGCCCTGCGGTGAGCCGAGCCCGCATCTCTGGACTGGCAGCCTGGGGATGAAACAACTCCGTATCCACTCCCCGCTGCCACAGTTGCACCCGCTCAATGCCGTGGGCGCTCAGCTCCTGCATCATGGCCGTTGAGGTGCAAAGATTGACCCGCGCCAAATTGTGCCCCAGCTTCAGGAGATTCCACAAAACCCCTTCCAGAAAGCCCAGCCCATAATGCTTCAGATACTTCGGCAGATGGGTATGGTAGGACGCCACCAGTGGGATCCCCATCGTCTGGCTGTAGTAGAGGCCCCCCAATCCCAAAACCGCCGGGTTCACCACGTGGATCACATCCGGTCGGAAACGGCTGAGCAACTTACCGATGGCCGGGCCAGGGGCGGCCAGCTTCAACTCTGGATACAAAGGCAGTGGCATCCCCGGGATCCCGTAGACCCGTGCCCGTGCAAACCGCCGGGGGGCTCCCCGGGGCGCGACGATGAGCACCGAGTTGCCTCGAGCGGTTAGGTGACGCACCGTGTGGCAGAGGCGGGTAACGATGCCATCCACCTTGGGCAGAAACGTCTCCGTAAATAGGGCTATGCGCATCAGGGATCCCAAGCCTACCGTTCGCGCTACTCGGACGGAGCCCTTAAAGACTCTAGAATGAGTGTTGCACAAAACGGCAACGCTGCTACAACCTCCGTCAGCAGACTCAAGTACCTCATTCCACCGGTGCAGAGTAGGGCATCGGCTCAGGTTCGGTGAAAGTCTGCACCTGGCTTTGGCCCAGCGTGTCTGCGGCGGTTTTGCTGATCAACAGTAGGGTCGCCGCCAGGGCCAGCCCGATAATATCCCGCCACATGCTCCACTCCTCAGCTCCTCACTCCTCTTGCCCATTACTGTAGCGGCGGTTTTCTCGACTGGGCAGTGATGGAGGACGGATTTTTGCGTGACACAAATCACTGCCAAAATTGCGGCTTTGCCCCCCGCCGGTTAGTCTCGGAACGTCAGTTGCAAGCTGGTTATCAGCAGCACCAAAGAAGATACCGCCATCACCCCTCCCCAAAACCAGTAGGGCAAGAACAAGTTTTGGGCAATTTGGCTGGAATCGGAGTGGATCACCTGCCCATTGATCACGGCAGAGGCCGTAAACAAGTAGTCGAGCTGGTGGTAGGTGCTCACACAGGCCTGCACCCCCAAAAACTGTGCGGCAAAGCCCCGCAACCAAGGGGAAGCCCAGCAGCCCACCGCCAAGATCCCCAGCCCAATAGCCGGGATCAGCAACAGGCCAAATAGAGAGCGCACCCAGAGCACCGCCGACAGCAACAGCAGGGATCCCAAAGCCAACAACCCCAACTGGGCCGTACCTTGACGACGAGAAGCCAGGATAAAAACCGCCCCGGCCATTGGGGGCCCCATTGGCCCACCGGCGGCCACCAAAGCTCGACCCACCGGCCCCAAAAACAAGTGCCCACTGTGAAAGGCCAACCCCGACCCGTCGGGATAGATCTCCAGACGATGAAACTCCCCACCCAACAGCACTGCCGTCAAGCCGTGGCCCATCTCATGAAACCAGGTGGCCAGAATCGTAAAGGGGTAGAGGATATAGTTGCCCCAGGGGAGCTGCCAGAGCAAGACCGTCAGACCTGCAGCAGCCACCAACCAAACCAAGCTGTGCCGGCCAGGTTTCTCGGAAGGGGAGGGAGGCAGCTCAAACTGAGTCATAGAGCAGCAGTGGGTAGACAGAAAAAAGCCTAAAACGCCTCGTCTTCTTAGACGACTGCCGGCAGAGGAGAGTTCCAAGCCAACCCCGAGAAAATCCAGAAAAACATATGTCTCAAACCAGTTTGCAATGGATGTAGGTCAGGTAGGCTGAAAAAGACTCTGAGGGATCCCTGGCGATGGCCACCTTCCTGCGGGATTGGAGCTATCAATTTCCTTGGCTTTACCGCAGCATCAGTCGCGGGGCTGCCCTGGCAGTGGGCGGATATGAGCGGTTGCGGAGATTGCCCATGCAAGGGATCCAGATTCATCCCCAGGATCGGGTGTTGGATCTCTGCTGTGGCCCGGCTGAAGTGACCCCACTGTTGGCGGAGCTGAGCCAGCAGGTTATTGGGTTGGATGCTTCACCAAGAGCCCTGGCAGCGGCCCGCAAACGCCTCCCCAAGGTGGAATTTGTGGAAGCCTTTGCCCAGGATATGCCCTTTCCCAATGCCAGCTTTGATTGGGTGCATACCAGCTTGGCTCTGCACGAATTGTCCTTCGCAGATTTGGAGCAGGTGCTGCGGGAAGTGTGGCGGGTGCTCAAGCCGGGGGGAGGACTCTTGATTCTGGATCTGCACGCGCCTCGACAACCCTTGATCTGGCCTGGGCTGGCCCTCTTTTTGGCCCTGTTTGAAACCGAGACCGCCTGGGAGCTACTCAAGCTGGACTTGCCCGAGCATTTGCAGCAGCAGGGTTGGCAATCCATCCGGCAGACCCTCCACGCTGGGGGAGCTCTACAGGTTATCCAGGCGCGAAAGCCTGCCGCCTGAGCTGCACCCCTGAGAGCGACAGTCAGCCCTGGTGCCAAAAGGGAGTGCCGAGGACAGGCGTACTGGGCTGAGCTGTTTCCTGAGGGATCATGGCCCCGGCCAGGTAGGCTCGGCGGCCTGAGCGCACCGCTTCTGCAAAGGCCTCGGCCATGGCCACCGGATCCCGGGCCAAGGCCACCGCCGTGTTTAGCAGCACCCCGTCGAAGCCCCACTCCATCACCTGGCAGGCATGGGAGGGCAGGCCCAAGCCGGCATCCACGATCAGCGGCGCCTCGATCCGCTCCCGCAGCAGGCGCAAGTTGTAGGGGTTGAGGGGGCCTTTGCCGGTGCCGATGGGGGCCGCCCAGGGCATCACCACCTCACAGCCAGCATCCAAAAGCCGCTGGCAGAGCACCAGGTCGTCGGTGCTATAGGGCAGCACCTTAAAGCCGCGCCGGACCAGCTCAGCAGCAGCAGTGGGCAGTTGCACGGGATCCGGCTGCAGCGTGTAGTCATCCCCGATCAACTCCAGCTTGATCCAGTCGGTGCCGAACACCTCCCGCGCCATCTCCGCCGTCGTGATCACCTCCTGCAGGCTGTGACAACCGGCGGTGTTGGGCAGAACCGGGATCCCCATCTTCTGCAACAGGGCCCAAAACCTCTGGGAAGTTTCTGGCCCCAGTGCCCCTTGACGCCGCAGAGAAACCGTCAACAAACAGGGCTGCGCGCGAGCCACCGCCTGCTCCAAGATGGCCGGCGAAGGGTAGCGAGCCGTACCCAACATCAGACGGCTGGGCAATGGTTGGCCGTAGAGAACCAAAGGATCCTCATCGGCCAGAGTTGAGGGAGAGCAATGGAGAAGGGTGGACATGGCTGAGGCAGATAGAAAAGCGGACTTGAGCGCTAGCCGCCGGCAACCGGAGCGACGATCTCCACCTGGTCGCCTTCTTGCAGACGAGTTTGCTCGTATTGGGCACGCGGCACAAACTTCAGATTAACCGCTACCGCAAAAGGGCCGCTGGCCCCCACCTGAGCCACTGCTTCGGACAAAGTGGTGCCTTCCGGCAAATCGTAAGGCTTCTGGTTGATCAAGACACGCATGGCGACAGGGACTCACCGGAAAGAGGGGCAGCCTGCACCTGAAAGGGGATCCCAAGCTGCTGAGCCAAGCGACAACTGCCCTGGTGAAGATACTCCAAGACAGCATCGTGGATGGCCGGGGAGATCAGAAAGCCATGGCGATAGAGGCCGTTGATCTGCAACAGGCGAGGTGAGCGCTCCACCACGGCTGGCAGGTTATCCGCCAAGGTGGGACGACATTGGCTGCCCAATTCCAGGATACGCGCTTCTGCAAAGGCAGGATGTACGGCGTAGGCGGCGCTGAGCAACTCCAAAGCCGAGCGAACGCTCACCGGCGAGCGATCCTCAGATTCGATCTCGGTGGCTCCCACTACGAACAGGTGTCCCGGCTTGGGAGCGATGTAGATCGGATAGCGAGGATGCAACAGCCGGGTTGGGCGCCGCAAAGAGACTTCCGGGGCATACAGGCGCACCACCTCACCCCGAACTCCGCGCAGCAGTCTTGGCCCGCCCCATTCTTTTTGGGCCCCCAGGCCGCGGCAATCCAAAACCCAGCCTCCGGTTTGTTGCTGCCAGGCTTGGGCCTGCTTCAGATCCCAGGGGCAACCCCACTCCACCTCCACCTCGTGCTGCCGCAGCTTGGCCAGTAAAGCTGCCAACAGTTGGCGGTTGTCCAGTTGGCCCTCTTGGGGAAGATACAGACCCTGCACAAATCGCCCGGCTACCGACGGCTCCAGCTCGGCCAGAGCCTGAGCATCCAGAGGCTGGGGCTTAGGGAGAGCGGGAAGGCGCTCCACCACAGCGGCCAGCAGGGACGAGAAACGTCTGGCTTCCCCGGCATCTTGGCGGTGCCAGAGGATCAGAGTGCCTTCTTGCTGAAAGAAAACCGGCTGCGGCAAGCTGGCCAAAAGAGAGGGCCAACGAGAAAGGGCGTAGTATCCCTGGGCCACCACACTGGCTTCGGCGATGGCAGACTCGGCTAGGGGAGCCAGCATAGCAGCGGCAAAATGGGCAGCACTGCTCTCAACAGCAGCAGCAGGAGCCGCCTCCACAATGCGGACGGGATGCCCAACCTCGACAAGGCTGGCGGCCAACAAACGCCCCATCAGCCCAGCCCCGAGGACAAGGATGGGATCCCGCTGCGCTGCCCAAGGCAAAGTGATCCCTACTGCTGACGCAGCAGCGGATGGGCCCGTCAGGCTGGCTGCCGGATTTGTCAGAGAAGAGGAGGGTGGAAGGGTTAAAGTGCCCCGCACCACTGGCACGATGGATTCCATACTGGATCCCATGATAGGCTCTCGGGTTCTGCGATGAATCTGTTCCCACAGCATCCCAGGGGTGGGCACAGTGTTGTTCGACCACGACCCGACGGTCTACTTGAGTGGGCTGTGCGATAAAGCAAAAGCCGCTCTACTAGCTTGCTAAGGCCTACGGCCCACCAAGGGGAACCGCGTAGCGGTAGGGCGGAGCTTGTTCGCTTTAGCGGCGCGGAGCGCCAAACCCAGTTTTCTTGGTCACACCACCAGCAAAGAGAGATCCAAAGCCTTGGCCGAGTGGGTGAGAGCCCCGACGCTGACGTAATTCACGCCTGCCTCGGCCACTTGCCTGGCCCGTTCCGGGGTCATGTTGCCGCTGGCCTCGAGGGGAACTCTTCCTCCCACCCGTTGGACGGCTGTCTGGATTTCTTCCAGGGTGAAGTTATCCAAAAGGATGAGATCGGCTCCTGCTGCCAAAGCCTCTTCCAGTTCCTGGAGATCCCGCACCTCCACCTCCACCTTGAGGTGGTGGGGAGCGCCTTCCTTGGCCCGCTTGACGGCTGCCAAAACGCCTCCCGTGCCGCGGTCGCGACAGTGTTGCGTAGCAATAATGTGGTTTTCCTTAATCAAGATGCCGTCGAACAGCCCAAAGCGGTGGTTTTTGCCGCCCCCTACCCGTACTGCATACTTCTCCAGGGCGCGCAGGCCGGGAGTGGTCTTGCGGGTGTCCAGGAGCTGGGTTGAGGTTCCCCGGAGAGCCTCTACATAAGTGCGAGTGAGGGTGGCAATGCCGGACAGCCTTTGGAGAAGGTTGAGGGCCAGCCGCTCTCCTGCCAAGATGCCCCGCAGGGATCCCTTGAGGTGGGCCACTTCTTGACCGACAGCCACCCTGGCCCCTTCCTCCACCCCAGGGGTGAACTCTACCTGGGGATCCACCAGCCGAAAAACCCGCTTGGCAATCTCCAGACCGGCCAGGATCCCTGTCTCCTTGGCCAGGATTACCGCTTCACCCTCCAGTCCTGGGGGTAGGGTCAGCTCTGTGGTGAGGTCGCCGTGCCCCAGGTCTTCCCACAGCCAAGCGCGAAGGGTCTCCTCAGGTATGTAAACTTCTTCCATTTTCGGTTTGGTTTTAGGCTCCAGGATAAGCCCTACTTCTCAGCCTGAACAAGCAACAGGATCCCTCGCCTGCCCTGGCACCGCCTGTGGATTTTTCTCCCACCGGCAGGAATCTTCATCAACTGGGCAACTTGAAAGCCAATCTTGCCACTTGGATGCGGTTGGAATCTCTGCGCAATCCCTATCGAGTTCAAGTTTGGGGCAACCGTCTCGCGGCTTTGGAGATGACGCTGCGCTATGGAGAACAAACCCTGCTGAGGACATGAAGCTCCCCCCTTGCGCGACCCCATCCCATCTATCCCCAAAACTTCCCCAAAGCCGGAAAAAGCGGCTACGGGGTGTCTTTCGGCCTCTCCTCTGCTGGTTCGGGCGCTGTGTCCGGCTCCTGAGCAAGAGCAGAGTCCTCAAGGTTAGGCAAGGACTCCGTCCCGCTGGCGCGAACGGCTTCCGGGGAGGTTTCTGGCTCCTCGTTATCGCCAGGCGACGCTTCTGTGAGCACGTCGGCGGTGTGTGGCACTGAAGCAGGCTGGGCGGCAACAGGTTCCGGAGCAGAAGGAGGAGGGGCAGTTGGGATCCCGGCTTCTTCTTCAGGAACGACCGCAGGTGGTTGAGCAGCTTCTCTTTCTTCTTTTTCTTCCTTTTGCTGTTCGTAGCGGCGGCGTTTGTTGCCCTCGTCCACCAGCACGTACACCAGGCTGAGGAGAGAGAGCCCCGCTGTTCCAATCAAAACCCAAAGTAAATTGTTGTCTATGGTCATGGGGTGAGCTCCGTCAAACGCTGCTGGCGGTGGAGGGATGTTGCTCCTTAAGGCTTGATCTTACCGTTGAAGCCGCTCTGCCAAATCTTTCTGCCAAATCTTAAAGATTGGAAAGATTGGGTTCACCAGTTTTGTCATTTTGTGTGTCATGCGCTATCTCAAGTTTTACAAACCCTATGGCGTGCTCACCCAATTCACCGACCAAGCGGGACGGCCTACCCTCAAGTCTTTTATTCCGGTGCCCAAAGTTTATCCGGTGGGGCGGTTGGATCGCGACAGCGAAGGGCTGCTCCTGCTGACCGATGATGGTCGCCTCAATGCCCGCTTGATCGACCCCAAGTTCGGCCATGAGCGCACCTACTGGGTTCAGGTGGAAGGGATCCCCACCCCCCAAGCCCTGCAACAGTTGCAACAGGGGCTGATCATCCAAGGGCGAAAAACGCGCCCGGCCCAGGTTAAGGTCTTGGCTGAGGAACCCACCCTGCCGCCACGGGATCCCCCCATCCGCTTTCGCCGCTCCATCCCCACCACCTGGCTGGAACTGACGCTGCGGGAGGGTCGCAATCGCCAGGTGCGCCGCATGACTGCCGCCGTTGGGATCCCAACTTTGCGGTTGGTTCGGGTTGGACTGGGGCCTCTTTCTCTGGTGGGGCTTGCTCCCGGCCAGTGGCAAGATCTCAGCGAGGCAGAACTGGCCCAGCTACGGCAATATTGTTTTCCGTGACGTACTCCCGACTCCGACTGCTAGGTAGTACGGAGCAGGCTTCTCGCCTCAACGGGTAGCTATCGCAAGAACCCTCAGCGAGCAGACACAGGATGTCCCACCGCGTAGCTGCACCAGATTCCAACAAAGCTGTTCTGTACAGCTAGGTTGACCACAGCACAAAGACCGCCTTTCATCCCGACCCTCATGCTGATGCATAGAGGGCGAGGCTTCCCAGCGGACTAGCTAAACCATTGATTTTCTGACCCATTGCAGTTATTTCAAGTTAGATTAAGACGCTTTCAAAATGCTCCACGCTGCTTCTGCAACCACCCTCGGGCGGAAGACTTTCTCAGTGGCTCAGGCGTCTCACCCTAAACTGAAATGACTATAACTTACTGATCACTACAGTATTGTCCTTGTTCCCAATTGTGCTTGAGGCCCACTCAGTCGGGCATGAGGGCGTGGACGCGCTTGCCACCATTGGGATAGAGAAGGGCACGTTTGGGGCCGTGGATGGGATCTTCGACAATGATCGTCTGGTCGCGGCTGGCCCCTAAAGAAACAATGGCAATCGGCACCTGCATCAACTGCGCCAAAAACTTCAGGTAATCGTGGGCTTCGGGGGGCAAGTCTTGGATGGAGCGGCAATCTTTGGTGGAACATTTCCAGCCCGGCAGGGTTTCGTAGATAGGTTTGCACTGGGCGAAAACACGGGCATCGCTGGGAAAGTGACGAATTTCCCGACCCTGGTACTCGTAGGCAACGCACACCTTGATCTCATCCAAGCCATCCAGCACATCCAGCTTGGTGATGGCCAGGCAGTCTAGGCCATTGATCCGCACCGCGTAGCGCCCGATCACCCCGTCAAACCAGCCGCAGCGCCGTTGTCGTCCGGTGGTGGTGCCAAATTCAGCACCGGTTGCCCCTAGGTACGCCCCGATCTCATCTTTGAGCTCGGTGGGGAAAGGGCCTTCCCCAACGCGGGTGGTATAGGCTTTAGCCACCCCGATCACCCGGTCAATGCTGGTGGGGCCGATCCCAGCGCCAATACAAGCGCCACCGGCAATGGGATGGGAGGAGGTGACGTAGGGGTAGGTGCCGTAGTCGAGATCCAACAGGGTGCCCTGAGCCCCTTCAAACAGGATGTTCTCCCGGTCTTCGATGGCTTGGGTCAGAAGCAGGGCAGCGTCGGTAACATAGGGGCGCAGCCGCTCGGCATAGGCCAGGTATTGCTCGATGATCGGCTCGGGATCCAGGGGGGGCAGATTATAGATCTTCTCCAGCAAGACATTTTTGTAGGGAATGGCCCAACTGAGGCGTTCCCGCAACTGGTCAGGGTACATCAAGTCCACAACGCGAATGCCCATGCGCTCTGCCTTGTCGGCATAGGTGGGGCCAATACCCCGTCCGGTGGTGCCCAGCTTGTAGATGCCGCGCCGCTCCTCTTCTGCGATGTCGATGACCCGGTGGTAGGGCAGGGTAACGTGGGCTGTTTCGGCGATGAATAGGTTGTCGGTGGAAATGCCCAATTGATGCAGTTGGTCGATCTCGGCCAGCAAAACTTCGGGATCGATCACCGTGCCGCTGGCGATGATGCAGCGTTTGTCGGGGTAGAGAATGCCGGAGGGGATCAGGTGTAGCTTGAAAGTTTGCCCCGCCACCACCAGGGTATGCCCTGCATTCACCCCGCCTTGATAGCGGACGACCACATGCGCCTTTTCACTGAGGAGGTCGGTGATCTTCCCTTTTCCTTCGTCGCCCCACTGGGCACCGACAACCACGACGTTTGCCAAGAGCTTCTCCTACAGTCCGTAGACGGCACAAAAAATCCCCTTTGCGGGGGCTGCTGCACTAATCTACCGCATCGCTCCGGGCACTGTTGAGGGATCAGGACAAAAACGTTAACAATCGATTAACTTTTCTCCAGCAGGGGACAAGGTGGAGATGAACGGGATCCCCGAACCCTCTGACGAGCAAGCAGGGATCCTGCGTTGGCATGCCCCCTGCCTTTAGGCAGGGGATTCTGGTTCCTGGTTCTGCGACAGCACTTACCGTGTTGGGTTGCCCCTCCACGACAGCGGTGCTCATCTCCCCAGGCGTTACCCCTTGCAGGGCGGTTCCCTCTCGCGCCAGCGGGACGGAGTCCTTATGCCCTTAGGTACCGCTGCGAACAACCACTACAAAACCTATTGAAGCTGCATCCAGTCGTGAGACTGTTGGGTTTTTATAGCGCTCCGTGCCGCCGTAGGCGAGAGCAGTTAACTACCCTGCCACTGCGGGCAGCGTAGCACAAAGCCGCTTGGGCGCACCCTAGACGGGTTGGGAATAATCCGACAAACTCAGGCAGCGCTCTCGAATGGCCTGTAAGTTGAGGGCCAAATCTCGGCAAATGCGGCGCTCCACCAGACCGACAGGCATTCTGCGGGGGGGCTTGACCTGCAGGTGGTAGGTGAGCAAGGTCTGATGGGCCGACAAATCGGCCAGATCCCAAAACCCCTCGAAGATGAGAAAATCCCCTTCTGTTTTTTGAAAGCGAAGTTGCTGGGGAAAGATCTCCTCGATGGCCAGCACCACCGCAGCAGAAAATTGGGCAAACAAAACCTTTTGGGATCCCACTTGACGTACCAGTGTGCGGCCATCCTCACGGCCAATGACGCGGCTTTCCACCAAGTTGGGAATAAACTCTGCCAGATGGTCGTAGTCGGTCAAAACCTGCCAAACCTGCTGCCGCTCTGCCGGGATCCACACACTGCCTTGCAATTTTCGGCAGCGTTCCCCCAAATCCACCACCTCAATCTGAATATCTGACTGGATACCTGAGGACTCCGTCCCGCTGACGCAAGCAGGAATAGGGATCCCCTCTTCTGGGGTCAGGTCTTGGGGATCCCATTCAAGGTCAGAAGGCATGGCGAGAGCTTCAGTCGCGTAGGCGCTGTGGAGCAGCGCAGAAACAGGAGAGGAAACTGTCTTTTGACCAGACCGTTGTCCACCGGCTCCAACAGGCTGGCCTTGTGAGTTATCTATTGTATCAAAGGGCTGTGTAGCAGATAGCGAGACCCTAGGGGAAGAGCGCCTTGAACCAGCCGACGATCACCTGCCAAACCCGTTCCACAAAGGTAAAGGGATCCCGCAGCTCCTGCAGCACCTGCCGCGGGCCAATTCTAAAGACCACGTACAACACGGCCAAGATGATTACAATCCCCACCGTTGTCCAGATGGCCTCTCGAACCACCCGCACCCAAAAAACCAGCATAAAAATGGCGATGGCTACAGCGGCAACCAGCGGCAATGTGTCCAGTACCATCGGATCCCACCTCGTTTGGCTCAGATGTTTCAGATTTAACTCCACTGTAGCCAGCTTGAACTGAAAACAGGTGTTCGTAGATGTCCGTTGACAAGGGATCTCCTCTCGTAAAATGGGATCACCTCGAGATAACCCCTCTTTAGCTGGGCTAGACCTATGGACATCATCACCCTTGGCTGGATTGCCGTTCCCACCTTCTTCGTTCTTTCCATTGCCCTGGTGGTTTGGGGGCGCAACGGCATGTAGTTTGTCCCGCCTGGATTGATCCTCACCTCACATCCATCTTGTTGTCCCTGTCGCCGATATTGACAGGGCTACCCCCACTCACGCCATGGAAACCGATCTTCCCTTGGTCACACGCATCGCCTACGGAAGCATCTTTTTGCTGTTGACAGCCGTAACCCTGGGCGTTGGCTACATTACCTTCATCGACTGGCGGGATCGGCGGCGACGCAACGAAGTTGAGCGCAAAGCCCGTCGCTCCAAGCGCTAGGGCCGGTGTTGAGCCTGCTCAGGTTAATCTTCAACCCAACTCAGGGTGGGGACGGCTAGATAAGGCAAGGGATCCTGGGGTTGCAGTTGAGAAAGATGCCGCAGGATGCTCTGGTTGGCCTGCCACAGGGCTTGCACATCCCATCCGGCGTAGGTGGGCAGAAAGTCCGCCAGCTTGCGGTTAGCTTCCCCCAGCAGGATCATGCAGCCACGGCGATTGTCGTTCTGCAGGTGATAGTAGGCCACTGCCGTCTGCAATAGACCCTGGTAAAAACGCCGCTCTGGATCCACTGCTTCCATCCACAGGGCCTCTAGGGTGTCGTGGCAGGCGTAAAATTCCCCCCGGTTAAACTGCTCGGCGGCCAGACGCAGCGCTTCTGAGGGGGCGTCGCTCATGTCGCTAGGCACAGGCCAGGGGGGATGTCTGCACAGGCAGGGATCCCTGCGGCAACACCAGGGTAAAGCAGGTTTTGCCTTGAGAGCTCTCCACTGAGACGCTGCCCCCCAACCGCTGCATCCACTGCTTGACCAAAGCCAGGCCCAGGCCGGTGCCGCCCCGTTTCCAGGGATCCCCGCTGGGAATGCGGTAAAACTTCTCGAAGATGCGCTCCCACTCGCTGTGGGGAATTTCTACTCCCTCGTTGATCACCCGAATTTCCACCTGCTGCGGGCCAGAGCGCTGCGCTGTTACCCAGATGTTGCACCTTGGGGGAGTATACTTGCAGGCGTTGTTGACCAGCTCCTGCACCACCCGCTCCAGGCCGCCCCGATCGGTGAGCACCTTGCCCACATTTGGCGCAATCTGCCACTGCAACCGTTGCTGGTTGGCCTGGGCCCGCTGTAGAAACGGCTCCAGCACGCTGGGCAGCCAGGTTGCCAGCGGCACTTCTTCCAGATGGAGCGTTTTGGATCCCTGCTCCAACCGCTGCAGATCCAGCAGGTCGTTCACCAATTCCGCCTCCCGCTCACACTCCTGCTCCAAAATCTTGAGATATTGCTCTCGTTTTTGGGGGGCGCGGGCGGTTTTCAGCAGTTGGATGGCCATCCTCATGTTGGTGATGGGGGTGCGCAGCTCGTGAGAGACGGTGCTCAAAAAATCATCTTTGAGGCGGTTGAGGCGCTCCAGCTCACCAATTTGCTGCACAGAAGCCTGGTAGAGGCGGGCCTGGCGGATGGCAATGGCGCAGTGATCCGCCACCTGCTGCACCACCTGCACCTCCAGTTCATCAAAGCACTCGGCTGCCGGCTTCGCCAGCCAGAGATCCCCCAGCACCCCTTGGTCATCCCGCAGCGGGCACACCAGCAGGGTCAGCCCTTCCCGACGGGGGATCCAGCCCTGCCCAGGCAAATGGCAGAATTGCACCGCTTGACCCCCTTGCAGGTGCCGGTAAAGATCGGGGTAGTCGGCCAAGGTCAGGGTGATCCCACCGGCAGGTGGTAGAGCAGAGGTGTATTCATAGCGCACCGTCGCCTGGCCAGATGCCCAATCGTAGAGACAGAGATCGCAACCTTGAATGGGCAACCCCAGAGCCAACTCCTGCACCACTGCCCGCAGGATCTGGGCTTCCTCCAAACTGCTGCGCACCTGGTCGGTGACCCGCTGCAAGAGGGCATCCATAGCCAGAGATCGCTGCAGGGCCGCCGTCCGCTCCTGCACCTCCTGCTCCAGACGGGCGTTGAGGGTTTGCAACTGCCGGTAGAGCTGATTTTGCGTAATGGACAGGGCCAAATGTACCCCGACCCGACTCATCAGCTCTTGCTCTGCAGCTGACCAAGCCTTAGGCTCGTCAATTTTCAGCTCCCGCCAGGCAGCAAAAGAGATCAAAGGCAGTTCTTGTCTGGGATCCCCCTGGGTAAACCAACGGTAGCCCGCCCAGTGGGTTTCTTGGTAAACGGCCCCGCGAAACACGCTCAGCCAGCCCACCGGCTGGTCATTCCAGGCGAGCTGGGCCACCAGCAGGCCACGAATGGGTGTCTGCTTCATCTGCTCTTGCAGCTCCGGCCATTTCTCCAAGTGGGATAGCGACCACATCTTCACCCAGCCCCCCGCTCCTCCGGCCCTTCCGAGCTGCTCCTGTAGCCAGGTGTCGTAGCTTGCCGGGGGTTGCACACCATGACAACAGAGGGTGTCTGCGCCCATAAAGTGGATCCGCAGCCGCGCCCCGATCCCCTGCAAACCGGCAGCAAGCTGCTCCAGCACCGTAGTCAAGGTCGTCTCCGGGTGTAGGGGCGAATAAACCAGGGCAGCAATTTGGTTGATTAGGCGTTCCTGCTGCGCCTTTTGCCGCGCTTGCTCCAGCAATTCCGCCTGAGCAATGGCAATGGAAACTTGATCCGCCACCAACTGCACCACCTGCAGCTCTTCTGGAGAATACAGACGAGGCTCAGCATGATGGGAGACCAACAGCCCCCAAAGCTCTTGATGATGCATGAGGGGAACCACCAAGGAAGAGGCCACCCCCATGGATTTCAAATAGTGGACATGGCAGGGATCCACAGGCCGCTGCAGCGGCTCGCCCAGAGGAACCCTAGCAGACAACCCCCAGGACTCCGGCTGGCTGATGGAACGGCTTTGCGCCTCTACATCCACAATTACCCGCGCCTGGGCCGAACGAAACAACCGCCGCGCCTCCTCGGGAATGTCCCCTGCCGGGAAAGTCAGCCCCAAGAGCGAGGGCAGCCGCTCCCCTCCTCGTGCTTCCGCCACCACCGTCCCATGCCCTTCCGGGTCGAAGCGGTACACCTTCACCCGATCCGTTTCCAGAAAAGACCGTATCTCTTCCGCTGTTGCCTTGAGGATTTCCTCCAGCTCCAGGGATTGCCGAATCTGGTGGGTGATGCGGTTGATGAGGGCATCTCGGCTGGGTCGAGCTGCGGCAGCCCACGTTTCAGTATCCATAGTTGCAAGCCCCTAGCCCCTGGGATTAACGGGAAGTATCTAGAGATACATCCCTTTTTTCCAGCATAGGATGTCTTTGAGAAAGGTAAGCGGGCTCAAAAGAAAAGTTAAAGAAAAAGTTAAAGACGGCAACCCAAGGATCCTTCCCAGCTTGGTTCGTAGGCCCTAAGCCCAACAATCTAACGACTGGATCCAACCTAAATATGGTCATTTCAATTCAAACTAGGACACTGCGCCCATACCTAAAACTCTAAATGTTGAGTGGCCAAAGGTTTTTCTCAATAGCTCAGGCGTCTCACTCTAAACTGAAAAAGCCATAAATAGATAGGTTTTGTTGTGGTCTGCAAAGGTACCCCAAAGCATGGGGGAATGACTGGGGAGATAAGCACCGCTGTCGTGGAGGGGAGCTGTCTCTGTTCGCGTAGCGTTGCGAAGCGATACCAGCAACCAGAATCCTCACCCTATGGGGCAGGGAGTATGTCAAGCAAAGAGCTAGGGGAGAGGCAACTGAAACAGGCGAGCGGCATTTTGGCTGGTTTCTTCTGCCAGTTTTTCCGGCGGGATTCCCAACAGCTCCGCCAAGGTTTGGGCCACCCGCTGCACATAGGCCGGCTCATTGCGTTTGCCGCGGAAGGGGGTGGGAGCCAGAAAAGGGCAATCGGTTTCCACCAAAAGCTGGGATAGGGGCACCTCCAAGGCCGACCGGCGGACAGTCTCGGCATTTTTGAAAGTAACAATGCCGCTGAAGCTAATGAAGCAGCCCAGCTCGACAAACAGCCGCGTCTCCTCCGGGGATCCGCTCCAGCAATGCATCACCGCCCGCACTGGCCCCCCCGTGGCCATGGCCTCCTTGAGGATGGCGTAGGTGGCTGCTGCCGCCTCGCGGCAATGGACGATCAACGCCAGATCCTGCGCTTGGGCAATGGCAATCTGGGCCCAGAAGGATTCTTTTTGCCGCTCGATATCCGCCGGGTTGGACTTGTAGAAATCCAGGCCCGTCTCCCCGATAGCCACCACTCGCTCGTCGCTGGCGGCCAGGTGGGCGATCTTTTCGGCCAAATCGGGCTGCCACTGGCCCGCCTCCAAAGGGTGCAGCCCCACCGACAAAAATACTTCCGGATACTGGTCGGCAATGGCCTGCAACTGGGGGAATTCTGCTGGTGTTACACAAGAATGCACCAAACGCCGGATCCCCGTCTGACGCCAGCGCTCGGCCACTTGGGGCAGATCCGCGGCAAAATCGGGGTAGTTGAGGTGGACGTGAGTATCCACCAAAGGAGCAGCAGGTAAGACGGCGGTGCTCAAGGCTCAGCTCCCCAACAATCGTGTTGCCAACCTTATCCAATTGTAAAAGCTGTCCCCGGCCTGCTTGGGATCCCTTCTGGCGCTCCCGTTTGCCGGCGAGCTCCCCTTGCGACGGCTCCTGTGGGAGCAGGATGATCCACAATGATTGAGGAAACCTTACGCTGGAGGTTTGTTATGGCCCGTACCCCCTCAACCATGCTGCCTTTGGGCACCCCAGCCCCTGACTTCAGCCTGCCGGATGTGGTGAGCGGCCAAACCATCTCCCTCTCCACCTTTGCCGACAAGCCGGCCCTGCTGGTGATGTTCATCTGCCAGCACTGTCCCTATGTGAAGCACGTGCAAGAGGAGCTGGCCCGCCTTGGCAGAGATTACAAGGATCGCGGCGTCGGCATTGTAGCCATCAGCGCCAACGATGTGGAGAAATACCCGGATGACAGCCCAGAGAACTTGAAGAAGATGGCCGAGACCTTGGGCTTTACCTTCCCCTTCTGCTACGACGAAACCCAAGAGGTGGCCAAAGCCTTCACCGCCGCCTGCACCCCCGACTTTTTCTTGTTCGACGCGGATCGCAAGTTGGTCTATCGTGGTCAACTGGACGACAGCCGTCCCAGCCTGACCGATGTGCCGGTGACGGGCAAAGATTTGCGGGCGGCGCTGGATAACCTTCTGGCCGGCAAGCCCATCGATCCCGACCAAAAGCCCAGCCTGGGCTGCAACATCAAGTGGAAACCTGGCAATGAGCCTGCTTATTTCGCTGGGTAGATCCCGCTTTTTTGAATCGCGGCCAGGGCCTGTCGATGCAAGCTGGGGTTGGCTGCCGCCAACACTTCTCCCGTGGAGGTGCGGGTTAAGGGATCCCCTTGCCAATCGGTAATCACGCCACCGGATCCCTCAATCACCGGCACAAGGGCAGCAAAATCGTAGAGGGCAAGGCCACACTCCATCACCAGATCCACACAGCCGCTGGCCAGCAGGCCGTACTGGTAGCCATCGCCCCCATAGGAGGTAATGTGAACTGCTTGGCTGAGCCCCTGGAAGCACCGTTGTTGGTCGGGTTGGGTGAACAAATCAGGGGTGGTACAGCTCAAGTAGGCGCGGCTGAGGTCGGTATTGGCCTTGGTTTGAGCAGCCTGTCGGTGAGAGGGGGTCATCCATTGGGTGGGTTGTCCCCGCACCCCCAGCCAGCGTTCCCGCAACACCGGTTGATCGATGATGCCCAAAATGGGGCGGTCTTCTTCCAAGAGGGCAATCAAAGTGGCAAAGGTGGGCTTGCCGGTGGAAAAGGCGATGGTGCCATCCAAGGGATCCAGAACCCAAGTGTAGAGGGATCCCGTCTGGTGAAAACCAAACTCTTCGCCAAGGATGTTGTGTTCTGGCACTTGGGCCATGAGCAAAGCCCGCATAGCTCGCTCTGCCTCCCGGTCGGCCACCGTCACAATTGGGGAGCGGGCCTCTTTGTATTCGGCTTGCAGTTCTCCGCGAAACAGGGGGCGAATCACCGCTCCGGCAGCATCGGCCAGGGCCTGGGCCAGTTCAATCCACTCTGCCTTGACCACCTTTTGCCCACCCCATCTGCCCCTTCCCTTTCTTAGCATAGGGAAAAATTTCCTCTCGGTTTATGCGGTCTGGCTTGCTCTTAACTCCTCTGGAATGGCTTTGGACGGCGATTGGGGTCCTCCTGACCATTTTGGGCACCCTAACCCATTTGAGTTTTCCGCCGGAGCTGCCTGGGTTGGGGGGATACAGCTTCTCGCTGCAAATCGGGGGCGTGTTGCTGACGGCTTGTTTGGCGGGGCCGGTGGCAGCGGTGTGCGCCCAGATCGTCTATCTGGGGCTGGGGCTGGCAGGGCTACAGGTGTTTGCCCAAGGGGGAGGATGGCAGTACCTGTACCAGCCCGCCTTTGGCTACTTGCTGGGGTTTTTGCCGGGAGCTTGGGCCTGCGGGACGATCGCCTTTCGGCAACGGGATCCCTATCCACCCCCTTCTCCTCTGGCCCGCCAACGTGCTGTCGATGGGAAGCGGTTGGCAGGAGGGATCCCTTACTCCCCGGTGGGCCTCCAAGAGCTGGGATCCGGCAGCTTGGTGGCTTTGGCCTTGGTTCACCTGACCGGGATTCTCTACCTTTTGGCCACACAACCCTGGAATGGGGAGTTGCTGAGGTTGATAGGGCTTTACTCCGGCTATACTCTGCCGGGACAGATCATCGTGGCCAGCTTTGTTGCGGTGATAGCGTTGCTGTTGCGGCGCTTGCTGCTGCTCTGAAGCGGAGGAACCAACTGTGCGCAAAGGCCCATGCAGATTTAGGTCGTGGCGCATCTTTTCTCAAGCTGCAGAGGCAGAAAGTAACTTAGAAAAGTAACTTAGAGCTGTGCCGCTCAAGCGGTGGTACAGATTCTGGTCAAGTCTTGCCAGGATGGATGGGTTTGCGTGAGGAACTGCGGGATGCAACGGACTGCTCTCACCCTTTTGGCCACTGGCCTTTTGGCCACTGGCCTGGCTGCCTGTGGAGATGGCGGCAGCTCAGGGGGTTCGATCCTGCCCCCACCCCAAGGCCCAACGGTTTCGTTTATCAATGCGCCCACCTCGGTGCGGGTGGGCACCTCCACGCCGGCCTTCACGGTGCAGGTGAGTGTGCCGGGTGGTGCTCGTCCAACGCAGTTCCTCGAGCTGGAAACTTTCAACCCCAGCGGCGTGCGTGTGCAGAGGGAATTCTTCAGCCCGCAGCAGGCCGGCTGCAATCCCGGGGCCACCTTTTGTAGCTTCATCACCGACTTCCGCGTTGCCTTCGGGGATCCCGTTGGCGTTTGGCAGTTCCGGATCACCGCGTTTGACCAACAAAATCGCTCTGGATCCCAAACACTGCTGATTACAGCCTTCCAGTAGGCAAGCAGAGTTGCCGGTTTTGGGGTGAGGCCACTCACTCTAGAGGGGAATGCCCACCAGCGGGCCGAAGTCCGAACAAGGACTGAATCTCGCTCACCGCTGCTGCAACCCATGACCAGCAGCAACTTTGTCGCTACCCCGCCAGCAGGAGCTCCCTGGGCATCCGTTCTCCCATAGCTAGGGCAACCAGCAAGGTTCGGCAAAAACAGGGCCAGAGGCATGCTCCCTCAAGCGATGAGCCAGTTATCACTGGAGTTCGCAAGCTGCCCAAGGCGGGATCCCCTACTCCAGGTCTCGACGGTTGGGGTTGCGGGAGGGGTCGTTGCTCAAAAAACCAAACACAAAAAGCCCCACAAAAAAGATGACAACCGCGTAAACAGAGATTTTCAGTAACAGCATAGTTTCAGCAACCCGTTTCCGACTGAGTGAACTGATGAAGCGATAAGGCAATCGTAAAACAAGGGTGAACCACCCCAGAGAGGGGATCCCGTCAAACCTGAGACCCCGCAAAACTTCTTCACAACATCATACCTCTCAGAGGGCCTTTTTCCCGCAAATGGCCCCAGTCTCCCCCCGAGAGATCCTTTCATCCCACCCTCAGAAAAGGCTGCAAAGCCCGGCATGTCGGGGATCCCCGGCAAGAGCAGAGATTGTTAAGAAATATTTTGGACTGGAAACAAAGATTGCCGCTCCTCAGCGGCGGCAGCGCTCGCGGGCGACTGGGACATAGGAAGATAGGATTTGTGGCTTTGCCGGGTCTTGCCGGACGTGTGTTGGATTTGCCCATGCCTTTTGATCGGTTAGGTGACTTAGAGGCTCTGGATGGGCGGTCGGGAGCTCAGCCGCAAACTGCGTCGGGGATCTATCGGCCTCAGGAGTTGCCGCTTTCCGATGGGATCCCAGCTTTTCTGCACCACTGGCCCCAGGGATCCCCTTGCGGACGGGTGTTGCTTTTGCACGGTAAAGGGGATCACGGCGGCGGGTTTTGCCCTTTGGCCGGCGAGTTGGCTGCTCAAGGGTGGGAGGTTTTGGCTCCCGACATGCGGGGATTTGGTCGCTCCGGCGGGATCCGCTGCTGGATCGACCGTTTCAGCCAATATCAAGCCGATCTGGAGAGGATCACGCAGCAGATTTGGCCGCAGAAAGGGATCCCGCAGATCTGGTGCGGGTACAGCGCGGGGGCCAACTGGGTTACGGAATATGCCCTCGCCCATCCCGACCAAGTGCAGGGCCTGGTTCTCATCTCTCCGGCTTTTCGCATCGACCACTATTTCACCCCTTTTACCCACGCCCTTCTGCAAGTTTTGGACAGGGTTATTCCCCAGTTGGCCTTGACCGGCCTCTACGAGCCAGCGCGGGTGACTTCCCTACCCGAGCAGCAAGCCGCCTTTGCGGCGGATCCCCACATGTGTGGTGTAACGCGGGCCAGATTCACAGCCGAACTGGTGCGCAGTGGACAGCGCTGCCTCGACCAAGCCCATCGGCTCCGCCTGCCGGTTTTGCTGCTTTACACCTCTGCCGATATCGTCGTCAATCCTGCCGGAGCTGTGGATTTTGCCCGTCGGCTGCCCCAGGGAGAGATCCACGATTTTCCCCGGTCGCGCCACGATCTTTTGCACGACTGCCAAGCGGAAGCGGTAAAAGAGACCCTCCACCGCTGGCTGGCCCGGCATTTCCCCTCTGCCCCGGATGTCGCCCCTCGCCCAACGACCAGCTCAGCCCCTACCGACCTCATGGCAAAATAGAAACGCCCTCTTTCCTGCTGCTCCCATGAGCCAAGACCTGATCTACCGTCCCCGTCGGCTGCGGCGCACAGAAGCCTTCCGCCAGATGGTTCAGGAAACCCACCTGCGGGTGCAGGATCTGATCTATCCCCTGTTTGTCATGGAGGGGGAGAACCAGCGGCAGGAAGTAGAGTCAATGCCCGGCTGCTACCGCTACACCCTAGACCTGCTGCTGAAAGAGGTGGAGGAAGCCGCTCAACTGGGGATCCCGGCGGTGGCCCTGTTCCCGGTGGTGCCGGAAGAGAAAAAGGATCCCACCGGGCGGGAGTGCTTCAACCCGGAAGGCTTGATCCAGCGGGCGGTGCGGCGGATTAAACAGGAAATTCCCGAGATTTTGGTGGTAACCGATGTGGCCTTGGATCCTTACAACAGCGACGGCCACGACGGCATTGTGCGGGATGGGGTGATCCTCAACGACGAGACGGTGGAAGTTTTGGTCAAGCAAGCCCTCTCCCAAGCAGAGGCGGGAACGGATATTGTGGCCCCCTCGGACATGATGGACGGTCGTGTCGGCGCCATTCGGGAGGCCCTGGACGACCAAGGCTATACCGATGTGGCGATCCTGGCCTATTCTGCCAAATATGCCTCTGCCTTCTACGGCCCCTTCCGCGATGCCCTGGGATCCGCGCCCAAATTGGGAGACAAGAAAAGCTATCAAATGGATCCCGCCAATGCTCGGGAAGCCATCAAGGAAGTGGAGCTGGACGAAGCCGAGGGGGCGGACATGGTGATGGTGAAGCCGGCCCTGGCCTACCTGGACATCATCTACCGAGTCAAGGAATCAACGGATCTGCCCGTGGCCGCTTACAACGTCAGCGGCGAGTACGCCATGATCAAAGCCGCCGAACAAAAGGGCTGGATCGACGGCAAAAAAGTGATGTTGGAATCCCTGCTGGCCATGAAGCGGGCTGGCGCCGATATCATCCTCACCTACTTTGCCAAAGAGGTGGCCCTGCTTCTCAAACAAGCCTAGGCAGAGGCAGCCTACGGCCTGGCAGACGGCTGGGTGGACTGCCCGATCCAGGAAGGGTGGGTGTTCTTCTCGTCGTCCGCCACCCAGGTACTGGGATCCACCAAACGCACCTGAATTTGATTGCGTGGCACCCGATTCAGCCGTTCCTTGATCAGGGCCTCCTGCTGCAAGGGATCCATACCTCGATCCACCCCCTCCTGCAGCCGAGAAATCCGAGTGGACAAGACCTCGATATGCCGCTCCAGAACCTGGAGCCGGTGGTGCTGAGCCAACTGCACCGGCAAGAGGCGATACAAACCACTGAGGGCAGCCGCCGTAAACAAGACATTCACCCCGATGTGACAGGCCATCTCCCAGACTTGAGGCTCGTGGCCAGGTTCTTGCCGTCCGCGCCGGCGGGAGCGCTGGACAGGGATCGTCCGCCGACCGGAAATTGGGAGAGAGGAGGGAAACCCTGCCCGAACCAGGGATCCCTGCCCTTGGGAGCGATGCACTCGTGGAGCAACAGAGATGTCCAGCCGCGGCCCAGCAACCTGCTCTGCACGCATAGACACGTGGCGAGCCGGGGTACGGGAAGAAGACTTGGGTGTCACGGGTGAAGGGAAGAAAATAGGGGGACGATGAACCACCTCTGCTGCCAAGAAGCGCAGCTAGGGCCTATTGAAGCCGATTTTTCCAGGTGTGTCAGGCTTTGCCGCAAAACATTTTTATTCTTGGGCTTTCTTGGGCTCTGCCACTTCGCCAAGCTCAGCAAACGGATGGCGGGATCCCAGGCAATGGCCAACGCGGGGCAGGAAACGCGCTAGGCTAGAGGTTCGAATAGCGGAAAGGCTCTGCGCCGTTCAAAGGATGAGGGCGGGACAGAGCACACACAGATGCAAATTGGGTTCACATCATGCGCATTGCCATCACGGGGGGGAGTGGTTTTATCGGGCGTCGCTTGGTGGCCCGTTTGCTGGAGCAAGGGGATCAGGTTTTGGTCTTGACCCGCCGCCCGGAGCAAGCCCGCCGCATTTTGGGGGAATCCCCCAACCTCAAGCTGCTGCCCTACGATCCCTACCAACCGCAAGCCTGGGCAGCCGCCCTGGAAGGGTACGAGGGGATTGTCAACTTGGCCGGAGAGCCTTTGGCTTCTTCTCGCTGGACAGAGACCAAGAAAAAAGAAATCCGTCGTAGCCGTGTGGAAACCACCCAGGCCCTTGTCCAAGCCCTCGCCTCCCTCAACCAAAAGCCCCAGGTGATGATCAGCAGCTCGGCGGTGGGTTACTACGGATCCCATCCAGAAGGGGATCCCCTGACGGAGACGGATCCCCCGGCCCAAGATTTTCTGGCAGAAGTCTGTCAAGCTTGGGAAGCTGCCGCCCGGTCGGCTGAGGAGTTGGGGATCCGTTTGGCCATCGTGCGCACAGGGATTGTGTTGGGGCCGGATGGAGGAGCGCTGGGGCAGATGTTGGCTCCCTTCCAATTTTTTATCGGCGGAACGATCGGCTCCGGCAAACAATGGCTGTCTTGGATCCACCGCGAGGATTGGGTGAGCTTGGTCTGCTTCCTGCTGGAGCAGGGATCCGGAGTGTTCAACGCCACCGCTCCCAACCCGGTGCAGATGGAAGAGTTTTGCCGAACCTTAGGCCAGGTCTTGGGTCGCCCCTCTTGGTTGCCTGTGCCGGAGCTGGCGTTGGAACTGCTGTTGGGCGAGGCAGCTCAAGTGGTTTTGACGGGGCAGAAAGTGATCCCGCAAGCGGCTTTGCAGATGGGCTTTACCTTCCAGTACCCACAACTGAAAGAGGCATTACGACAGATCCTCCTCCCCCGCTGACTTCTCTCTACGCCAATTATTCTTCCGTGAAATCGGCTTCCACCACCCCTGAAGCAGAGCTGGGATCAGGGCTGGCAGCCGCAGTGGGTGCCGGAGCCGGTCGCGATGCCTGGGGCACTTGCACAATTTGGGGAGTAAAGATGAATAGGTTGTACACCGTGTTGCGGCGGATGTTGTCCATCATCTCCAGGAACAGCTCGTAGCCCTCGTTCTTGTACTCGATCAGGGGATCCTTCTGGCCGTAGCCTCGCAGGCCCACAGCTTCCCGCAGCGCCTCCATCTGCTGCAGGTGCTCCCGCCAGAGGGTGTCCACCTGTTGCAACAGGAAAAAGCGCTCCGCCTTCCGCATCAAACCGGGCTCAAAGGTATCCAGAAAAGCCTCTTTGGCCTCATAGGCCAGCTCTGCCTGCTTGATCAGGTAGTCCAAGATCTGCTCGTAGGAGAGATCCCGCAGATCCTCAACCTTGAGGTTCTGCTTCAAGAGCGGCACAAACTCCTGCATCTTGGCAGTCAGCTTGTCGATTTCCCACTCTTCCGGGGGCAGCTCCGGGTTGACATGAGCCCGCACAATCTCGCCGACGGTTTTGCGCACGTAGTCGAGGATCTTGGTCTTGAGGTTCTCCCCCTCCAAGATGCGCCGCCGCTCCGAGTAGATGGCCCGCCGCTGGTTGTTCATCACCTCGTCATACTCGAACACCTGCTTGCGCATGTCGAAGTAGTACACTTCCACTTTTCTCTGCGCGTTCTCCAGGCTGCTGCTGAGCAACGGGTGCTCAATGGGCATGTCCTCTTCCACCCGGAACATGTCCATGAGCTTGGCTACCCGGTCGCCACCGAAAATCTTGAGCAGGTTGTCTTCCAAGCTGAGGAAAAACCGCGAAGAGCCGGGATCCCCTTGCCGCCCGGCACGACCCCGCAACTGGTTGTCGATGCGGCGGGATTCATGGCGCTCCGTACCGATCACGTGCAGGCCCCCCAGCCTCACCACCTCTTCGTGCTCGGCCTCGGTAATTTTTTCGTACTCGGCTTTGATGCTGTTGTAAACCTCCCGCAGTTGCAAAATCAGCGGATCCTGCACCGGCGCTTTCTCCGACGCCACCGCAATAAGATCTTCCACCACCAGCTCCGGCAGACGGTTCAACCCGTACTTGGTCACCGCTGCCGCCACCACTTCGTCCAAGGCTTGGCTGGTGCGGGCCGACAGCTCACAGGGGTAAAAATTGGGGGAGACCACCGTCCAGGATTTTTTCGGCTTGGGTGTTGTCCCACCAAATCCTTGGCCGCCTCCCCGTCCTAGCATCTGAACGGATCCCAAGGGGTTGTCGGTGTCCAATTGGGCCAGCTTGGGCATCAACCGTTCCCGCAGCTTGAGGCGAGCCATGTACTCCGCATTGCCTCCCAGGATGATGTCCGTGCCTCGCCCGGCCATGTTGGTAGCAATGGTTACGGCACCTTTTCGCCCCGCCTGGGCAATGATCTCCGCCTCCCGCTCCACGTTTTCCGGCTTGGCGTTGAGGAGGTTGTGAGGGATCCCCATTTCCTTGAGCATGGTCGAGAGGCGCTCGGATTTCTCCACGCTGGTTGTCCCCACCAGTACCGGTCGCCCCCGCTCATGCATCTGGGCAATTTCCTCGGCAACCGCCTGCCACTTGCCCCTTTCGGTCTTGTACACCAAGTCGGGGGCATCTTTGCGGCGGATGGGTCGGTTGGTGGGGATCACCGTGACTTCTAGGTTGTAGGTTTTGCCGAACTCGGCCTCCTCGGTGCGGGCCGTGCCCGTCATGCCAGAGAGCTTGGGATAAAGCAGAAAAAGGTTTTGGTAGGTGATGGTGGCCAGGGTTTGGCTCTCGCTTTGAATCGGCACCCCCTCCTTGGCCTCCACTGCCTGGTGCAGCCCATCGGACCAGCGACGACCGGGGAGCACCCGCCCGGTGAACTCGTCCACGATCACCACCTCTTGGTTGCGGACGATGTAGTGGACATCCTTGATGAAGAGCTCTTTGGCCTTCACGGCGTTGAAGACAAAGTGCGCCCAGGGATCCTTGGGATCAAACAGGTCAGAGACTCCCAGCAACCGCTCGGCGGCTTCAAACCCCTCGTCGGTAAGGATGACGTTGCGGGCTTTTTCATCCACCTCATAGTGTTCATCCCGGATCAGCTCCCGCGCCACCTGGGCTGCCCGCAGATATTTTTCGGAAGGACGAGCCACTTGGCCGGAGATGATCAGGGGAGTACGGGCTTCATCAATCAGGATCGAGTCCACCTCGTCGATGATGCAGTAGTTAAAGGGCCGTTGCATCACCTCTTTGATGTCGGTGGCCATGTTGTCCCGCAGGTAGTCGAAGCCCAGCTCGCTGTTGGTGCAATAGGTGATGTCGCAGTTATAGCTGCGGCGCTTTTCTTCGGGCGACATGCCCTCTTGCACCAGACCAACCGTCAGGCCCAAGAAACGATGCACTTGTCCCATCCACTCCGAGTCGCGCCGCGCCAAGTAGCCGTTGACGGTAACGATGTGAACCCCCTTCCCAGTCAGGCCGTTCAAGTAGGCAGGCAGGGTGGCGACCAGGGTTTTCCCCTCGCCGGTTTTCATTTCGGCAATCTGGCCTTCGTGCAGCACCATGCCGCCGATGAGCTGTACGTCGTAATGGCGCAAGTTCAAAACTCGCTTGGCGGCCTCCCGCACCACGGCAAACGCCTCCGGCAAGAGATCGTCCAGAGATTCTCCTCTGTCCAAGCGCTGGCGAAACTCTGTGGTCTTGGCCTTGAGCTCCGCATCCGAAAGAGAGGCGATCTCGATCTCCAGCGAGTTGATCAACTTGACGACAGGACGGTACTGCCGGATCTTCCGATCGTTAGGATCCCCGAGGAGCTTTTGTAGGGTTTGGAGCATGGGCAAGCCTAGGCCAATGAAGAACATTGATTAATGATGCAATCTTACCATTTTGACTTGGCCGGCCAGGGAGAGGTGGGCCCAGATGAGCTGAGAGGAGAACACCAAAGCCAACCAAAGCCATCAGAATGGATGAGGAGAGCCGGCAGTTACTTGCAGTCCGCGGCAAGAAAATGTCACTCTAGGGAGGCGAAGGGATCCCGACCAAACCGTACTCTGCCGAGGCTCATGAATTTTTTGGGTGTTGGACTGCCGGAAATGTTGGTCATCTTTGCGGTGGCTCTCTTGGTTTTTGGGCCCCGCAAACTGCCGGAGATTGGTCGCACGCTGGCCAAAACCCTGCGCAGCCTGCAGGATGCTTCTAGAGAGTTCGAGGCGCAACTGAACAAAGAGGCCCAAGAGCTGGAGAAAGCCACCCGCGGGACAACGGCTGCTGCCACTCCCAAGGCTTCCCGAACAGCAGCCGCGGCTGAGCCCAAAGCCGAGTCGGTCGCCACAGCCGATACACCCACCTCAGAGATGGCTCCCCCCCCATCCGCAGCCGACGACGCTCAAACAGCAGACGCTGCCTAACCTATGGCCCGCTTCAACCCCCTTTGCTTCGGCCTGGAAATCACGCGCCTGTTCGAGCAAGGGCAGTCCTACTTTGCTCCTGCTAAGGTGGAGACCTGGCTGCGGCAGCATGGCCAAAACCCGTCTGACTATGAGATCTCGTTTCACCAGGAACTGCCCCCTGCCGGCTCTTCTGCGGCGATGTGGATTCGCATCGACTTGAAGCGTTGGGATGGCCAGCCGGTGGATCCCTGGCTATTGGAAGAGATCAACCGGGTAGATTGAGAATGGATTGCTCTTGGGGAGAGCCAGTCCCCACAAAGTTGAGGCTGTTGTCTACCGATGCCCAGTGCCACCCTGTTGGTATCTTGCCCCGATCAAAAAGGGTTGGTAGCCAAGCTCTCCAGCTTCATCTACAGCTACGGCGGCAACATCATTCACGCCGATCACCATACGGATCCCGAAGCAGGACTGTTCTTGAGCCGCATCGAGTGGGACTTGCAGGGCTTCCAACTGGAGCGAGCGGAAATTGTCCCCGCCTTTTCAGGCATTGCCCGTGGGATCCAAGCCAACTGGGAACTGCATTTTTCCGACACTCGCCGTCGCATTGCGTTGTGGGCCAGCAAGCAAAGCCACTGCCTTTTGGATCTGATCTGGCGGCAAAGGGCGGGAGAACTGCCCGCCGAGATCCCCTTGATCATCAGCAATCACCCCGACCTGGAATCGGTGGCCCGCTCCTTCGGTATCGATTACTACCACATCCCCGTTTCTCCAGAGGGCAAAGCCGCAGCCGAAGCCCGTCAGCTCGCTCTCCTGCAGGAATATCGAATTGACCTGGTGGTGTTGGCCAAGTACATGCAGGTCTTGAGTGGGTCGCTGCTCCGCCAAGCCCCGCCGGTCATCAACATTCACCATTCCACCCTGCCCGCCTTTGCCGGAGCCAACCCCTACCACCGCGCCCATCAACGGGGGGTGAAGATCATCGGCGCGACTGCCCACTATGCCACCGAAGATCTGGACGAAGGGCCGATCATCGAGCAAGACGTGGTGCGGGTCAGTCACCGCGATACCGTTGCCGACCTCGTCCGCAAAGGCCGCGATATGGAACGTCTAGTCCTGGCACGGGCAGTGCGGTATCACCTGGAGAATCGGGTGCTGGTATACCACAACAAGACGGTGGTGTTTGCCTGATCAGCCTGCGGGCGCAGCGTCGCTCAACGGGATCCCTTTCTGTTCTCGCAGGAGAGCCAAGATCTCGTCCTTCACCTCCTGAAAAGAAGAAGTGCGCTTGAGGCTGTAGTCGCGCCGGCTGGGGAAATCAACTCGGATCTCCCGTTTCACCCGCCCAGGATGGGACGTGAATACATAGATGCGCTGGGCCAAAAAGACGGCCTCTTCCACATCGTGGGTAATCATCAAAATTGAGGTGCGCGTGCGCTGCCAGAGATCCAGCAAAAACTCCTGCATGGTCTCCTTGGTTTGCACATCCAAAGCGCCAAAAGGCTCATCCATCAGCAAAATCTTCGGTTGGGCCGCCAGAGCTCGCGCAATCGCCACCCGCTGCTGCATACCGCCCGAAAGCTGCTTGGGCAGAGCCTTGGCAAAACGCTCCAGGCCGACGATCTCCAGAAAATAATCCACACGGGCTTCCCTTTCCTGCCGTTTTACCCCCTGCAATTTCAGGCCAAAGCCGACGTTCTCCGCCACGGTCATCCAGGGGTAGAGGGTGTAGGACTGGAACACGACTCCCCGATCCGCTCCCGGCCCAATCACCGGCTCCCCATCGACGCTGATGGATCCTCGGCTAGGCTGCTCCAACCCGGCAATCAGGCGCAGTAGGGTGGTTTTACCAGAGCCGGAAGCCCCCACCACACAGACAAACTCCCCCGACTCCACATGCAAATTCACCCCATCCAGAGCCAAGATAGGTCCACGACGGGTGGGGAAGGATTTGCTCAGGCCGACCACTTCCAAATGCACGACACCACCTCATAAAAAGGCCCAACGACAGGTCAAACGTACCAAGCGTCGCAGCAGCCAATCCAGCAGAAAGCCGATCAGCCCCAACACAATCAAGCACGCAAAAATCTCGTCGGTTCTAAAGAAGCGCTGGGCTAGCTGGATCCGCCTACCCAAACCCTCATTGGCGGCCACCAATTCTGCCACCACCACCAAGTTCCAAGAGGCAGCCATGTTGACGCGGAAGGTGTCGAGAATGTTCGGGGTGATGTATGGAGTGATCACCTGCAGCAACACCTGCCAGCGCCGCCCCCCCAAGGTGTAGGTGGCCTCGATCAGCTCTTTGGGAATGAACTTCACCGCATCCATGATCATCAGCATGTTGAAGAAAACGGTGCCGATGAAAATTAACCCGATCTTGGGGGCCTCATCCAAACCCAAGTAAATAATCAACAGCGGGGTGAAGGCAGGAGCGGGCATGTAGCGAAAGATGCCGCTAATCGGCTCGATCAAGGCGCGGATGCTGGCGAAGGTGCCCATGGCAATGCCGATGGGGGTCGCCACCACTGCTGCCAACAGAAAACCGCTGCTAACCCGACTGAAGCTGGCCAAGGTATCCTTCCACAGCAGGCCGTCTCGCCACAGGCGCAGCAGGGCCGCCCATACCGAAGGGGGAGAAGGCAAAAAACGCGGCGGTACCCACCCCGAGACCGATAGGCCCCACCACAAGCCGAAAGGCACCAGCACCGATAGCGCCGTCAGCAGCAAGGCCAAGGGGCGCGGGATCTCTTCGGCAATGCGCCAAAACACCGTCGGGGGCAGACTGGGGCGGGTGGGTGGAGGCGATTCAGCCGGAGCAGTCAGCATCGTACCTTACCTCACTGGTGGCCCATGAAGGGATCCCGGATATCTCTCACCGTCTAACACCCACCGACTCGGCATAGGCGCGAACGAAGCGGTCATCGAACAATGCCTCCAGATCCTTGGGCCCCTCCGAGATGAAGCCCACTCTCACCATGAAGTCCACCATTTGTCTGGCCGCATAGGGCATGTGCTGCATTCCCTCGCCGGGGCTGAAGGCTTTTAGGTTGTCTTCTATGGTGAAGAAACGAATGCCATCTTTGAACAGTTGCAGCTCCTCTGGGGTGACACCGGCACGTCTGGCCATGATTTCGTCGGCTCGCTGCGGGTTCTCCTCCATGAACTTCAGAATATCGAACCAGCTATTCACCAAAGCCTGCACCTGATCCGGCTGCTCGTCAATCAATTTTTGGCTGACCACCAACAAATCGGGAATGGCCCCTGGGAACTCCGCCGAAGAGAACAGCTCCTTGCTTCCAGGGCGCTCCAGGGCTGTCAACCAAAAGGGCGGAAAGGCTCCCACCGCATCCACCTGACCGGCAGCAAAAGCAGCGGCGGCGGCTCCGGTTTCCAAGGGCACAATGATCACATCGTCGCGGGAAAATCCCTCCCGCTCCAGCCCCAGCGTCAGCAGAAAGTCACCCACCACGCCTTCTTCCACAGCCACCCGCTTACCCACTAGGTCGGCAATGGTGTTGATCCCTTCCCGGACGATGATCTTGTCGTTGCCTGCCGAGTTGTCGTTGACCAGCACCACCACCTGACCATTCACAGATTTCGGCGCGAAGGAGAGCGTATCGTTCAGGGTTTGGGTATTGGCATCCAGTTGTCCGGCGGCAAAGGCTTCCATCGACTCAATGTAGCCATCGAACCAGCGCAACTGCACGTTGGCCCCATTTTTCTTGAAAATGCCCTCTTCTTCTCCAATGGCCCACGGCCACCAACCTGCCCAATTGCTGTAGCCCATCTGAATGGGGGGTCGGGCCAGAGCGGGAGAGGAGCTTCCCAGCAAAAGGGTGGGCAACAACCCCAGCACCCAGGACAAAAACCGGCGGCGACGCGAGATCTGTGGAGAAGAAGTCATAAGCCTGGAAGTTCAAGTAACTGTGCAGCCAGCTTGAGAATGGCTGTTCGCTGGCCTAGATTCTAGGGTCGGCTTGAGACGAGCAGCAAATAGTTAATTTGGCTACAAAATCCCCCAACTTGTTGCTTGGGTTGGCTTTGGATTTTCCGATCTTCCAGAGTGATGGGACTTAACCAAGGGGATCCCTCAGTACTCAAAGGTCATGGGCGGGAAGCGGGAAGGGCGGGATCTGAGCTGGGCGGGTTCAGAGGCAGGAGCGGGATCCCGGAAGGCTTTTGCCTCCTGCTGAAGGTGCTGCATGGCCTGCTCGATTTCCTGGAGTCGCGCGTGGATTTGCCCCTGCCGCTCTCGAATAAACTCCAGCTCCTGGTTGAGCCGCTGCTTTTCCACGGTGAGCTGCTGCATTTCGGCATAGAGGGCGGATTCGGTTTGGCGGCGAGGGATCGAGCGCAGCTTGGGGCGCGGTCGAGTTCGGGGCACACGGGGCAAGCTCATAAGGGGGGATCCCGGAAAACGGTTTGCGCCTATGCTAGCGTGCTCTTGGCGGCCCTTCCATTCCTGGGTAGGATCCGATTCGTCCGGCGTGGAAAACGGCGATGGTGGAAACTGGAGCGGAACTGTTGCAACGCTACGGCAGCGGTGAGCGCGACTTCAGCAACAGCCAACTGGCCGGGGCTGACCTGGCCGGGGCCGACTTGGCCGGGATCGACTTGGGGGGATCCATTCTCCAGCAGGCAAAGCTGGCTTCTGCCAACCTGGAGCGGGCCTACCTGAGCGGTGCCGACCTCAGCCAAGCGGATCTTCAGGGATCCAACCTGCGGCTGGCCAACCTAGAAAAAGCTAAACTGCAGGGATCCCGATTGCAGGGAGCCAACTTGCGTGGGGCCAACCTGGCGGAAGCGGACTTGAGCGAGGCCGATCTCAGCCAAGCGGACTTGGCGGGGGCCAATCTCACCGGGGCCAACTTGAGAGGATCCCTTCTGGCCCGGTGCAAACTCAAGCTGGCCAACCTGCGAGGGGCCTGCTACGACGCCACCACTCAGATGGAAGCGGATATCACTCCAGCAGAGCTGGGCATGGTTCAAGCCTAGAGGGGGAAATGGGGCTAGTCCTCCGGCTCCAAGTCCAGGATCTCCTGGATCTCAGCATCGGTATAGCCCACCGCCCGCAACTTCTCCGATACCGTCTGAATCTCCCCTGGAGACAAATCCTGCTGCCGTACCCGATCCCAGAGATTGGCCACAATCTGCAGCAGCAAACCGCTGCTCTCCGCCTCAAACAGCTCAAAAGCCGTGGCTAGCTCAATGGCCTGCAACACCTCCTCGGCACTGCCAATCGGCTGATCGAGGGATCGTTCCTCCAGCTCCACCAGCAACTGGCGCAGTTGGTTCAGGCCATCCCCAAGAGCAGACATACAGCAGGCTCCACAACGGCACTCGAACCCTCACCCTAGCAGACCCCTATCATTCCGCAAAAGGAATCCCGCCAATTCTGCGGCAGCTACAGCTATTCTGGTTAAAAGAGCGATCTAGCCGCAATCGAGGCGATTGTCGAGTCAGCATAGACAATCAACAACACCCAAACAACACCGAGAGGAGATGCATGAGTATGGCCCCAGTGAACGTCCTGCCCAATACCCCCCAGCCTTTAGCCGATGAGGGTGGCACCACCTTGGACTATGGCAGCGCGGTTTACCGGCAGGCCTACTCTCGCATCAACGGCATTGTGATCGAAGGGGAACAAGAAGCCCACGACAACTACCTCAAGCTGGCCGAGATGTTGCCGGAAGGGGCAGAGGAGCTGCACAAGCTGGCCAAGATGGAATTGCGGCACATGAAAGGCTTTCAATCCTGCGGCAAAAACCTGCAGGTAGAGCCGGATAGGGAGTTTGCCCGCACTTTCTTCGCCCCTTTGCGCAACAATTTCCAAAAAGCGGCAGCAGCCGGAGACCTAGTTACCTGCTTGGTCATTCAGTCCCTGATCATCGAATGCTTTGCCATTGCCGCCTACAACATCTACATCCCCGTCGCCGATGAGTTTGCCCGCAAGATCACCGAGGGGGTGGTCAAGGATGAGTATCTGCACCTCAACTTTGGCGAGCGCTGGCTAGGGGAGCATTTTGGCGAAGTCAAAGGGCAGATCGAAGCGGCCAACGCCCAGAACCTGCCTTTGGTGTGGCAGATGCTGCAGCAGGTGGACAAGGATGTGGAAGCCATCTACATGGATCGCGAGGCCATTGTCGAGGACTTTATGATTGCCTATGGCGAGGCGCTGGCCAACATCGGCTTCAGCACCCGCGAGGTGATGCGCCTCTCTGCCCAGGGTTTGCGGGCAGCATGACCCACCTCCATCCTCTGCTGGCGAATTGGGTTTCCGGCCCGGCTGTAGGGATCCCTACCTCTCGTGGGTATGGGCATGTTTTGATGGGATCCGGACGGGATCCATTAGTTATCCAAGCGGGTAAATCTCTATGTTCGGCCTGATCGGGCACTTGACCAGCCTGGCCCATGCGAAGCGGGTGGCAGACAAGCTGGGTTATTCCGAATATGCGGAGAGCGACCTGGAGTTCTGGTGCATGGCTCCCCCTCAGGTGGTGGACGAGATCACAGTGACCAGCATTACCGGCCAAAAGATCCATGGGCAGTACGTCGAATCCTGTTTCTTGCCGGAAATGTTGGCGGGGGGACGGGTAAAGGCCGCCTGTCGGAAAGTGTTGAATGCGATGGCTCTGGCCCAGCGGCGCGGCTTGAACATTACGGCTTTGGGGGGATTCAGCAGCATCATTTTTGAGACTTTTCGCCTCGACAGTCTCAGGCGAGTCCGCAACATTGACTTGGAGATCCAACGCTTTACCACCGGCAATACCCACACCGCCTACATCATCTGCCAGCAGCTACAGTTGGCGGCCCGGCGCTACGCCATGGACTTGGCAGCCGCTACGGTTGCGGTGGTGGGGGCGACCGGAGATATCGGCAGCGCCATTTGTCAATGGTTGGTGGCCCGCACTCACTTGGGCAAGTTGTTGCTCATCGCTCGAGAGCGGCGGCGCCTAGAGGAATTGCAGGCCAACCTCAAGCAGGGGGAGATCTGTTCGCTGGAAGAGGCCCTGCCCCGCGCCGACTTTATCGTTTGGGTGGCCAGCATGAGCCAAGGCATGGTTCTCGATCCCCAAGTTTTGCCGGATCCCTGTGTCATCATCGACGGTGGCTACCCGAAGAACATCGCCTCCAGCTTGCATCGGAAGGGGCTCTACGTCATTGACGGGGGGATGGTGGAGCACTCTTTGGACATTGAATGGAACATCATGCAGTTTTTGAATGTGGCCAACCCGGCCCGTCAGCTTTTCGCCTGCTTTGCCGAGTCCATGCTACTGGAGTTTGAGGGGCTGCACACCAATTTCAGTTGGGGCCGCAATTTGATCACCCTTGAGAAATTGGATCTGATCGGGCAGCTTTCTCGCAAGCATGGGTTCCGCCCCCTCATGCCCGAAGCCTAATTGAGATTCAAAATGAAGAGAGTCTCAGCCACAGCAGAGGTGCTGCCCCCGGTTAGGTCAATCAGCCCTCGACCGAAGCCGGACAAAACCCGAAGACCAAACGCCGAGAGACGGTCGCCATGCCCCAGTCCTTTACAGCCCACCTTTGGCAAGCCATTCAGCCCATCTACAAGCAGATCATCGATCACCCCTTCAACCGAGAGTTGGCAGCGGGCAGCCTATCGCGGCAGCGGTTCCAGTTTTATTTGCAGCAAGATGCTCTTTATCTCACGGATTTTGCCCGCGCTCTGGCCTTGATCGGAGCTCGTTCCGAAGGGGCTGAGCAAGTGGTGAGTTTCTTGAACTTTGCCCTAGGGGCCATTGTGGCCGAACGCAGCCTCCATGAAAGCTATTTTCGCCTCTACGACATTCAACCCGAAACGGCCTATGCTCCTGCTTGTTTTACCTATACCCGTTTTTTATTGGCTGCGGCGGCTTTGGATCCCTATGAGGTGGCCATTGCTGCTGTGCTGCCCTGCTTTTGGATCTACCGAGAGGTGGGATCCGCCATCTATCGCACCGCGCAGCCTGACAATCCCTACCAACAGTGGATCGACACCTACGCCGGGGAAGAATTTGCCCAAGTGGTGCAGCAGGCTTTGGACATCACCGACTCCGTCGCTCAGCAGGCTACAGAACCGCTGCGGGAAAAGATGAGGGCAGCTTTTGTCACTGCCTCCCGGTTGGAATGGCTGTTTTGGGACAGTGCCTATCGCCTCGAATCTTGGCAACCCGCCTAATGCTCAGCCGGTCGGGCTGGCTTACCAGACAGCAACTGCTGGGCTTGCGCGAAAACGGCATCCAACATCGGCTCCGTCAGCAGCCGTGTGGCGGTGTTGCGCCGGCTGGGATGGTAAGACGCCAGCAAATAGCGACCCTCTGCCAGGGGAATAACGCAGTTGTGGCCAAAGCGGGGACGGGGCCTGAGAGGCGACAAGAGCATCAGAGCGTGTTGGAAGGCAAAATGCCCCAACGTCAGGATCACTCGCACCTGGGTTAGCAGCTCCAGCTCTTGCTTCAGGTAGCCCAGGCAGGCCTTGGCTTCTATGGCGGTGGGGCGATTGTCTGGGGGAGCGCAGCGCACCACGGCTGAGATGTAGCAATCCTGCAGATGCAGGCCATCCTCTCGGTGGGTAGAGGTGGGCTGATTGGCAAAGCCAGCTCGGTACAAGGCGCGAAACAGCCAGTCCCCACTGGGATCCCCGGTAAACACCCGCCCGGTGCGGTTGCCCCCATGAGCTGCCGGTGCCAACCCGATCACCCACAGCCGCGCCTGCGGATCCCCAAATCCCGGAACGGGCTTGCCCCAGTAGGACTGCTCCCGAAAACGGGCCACCTTCTGAAGGGCGACTGCCTCTCGCCAAGCCACCAAGCGGGGACAGCGGCAGCAACTGACGATTTCAGCTTGCAAAGTGGCCCACTCCTGGATCCCCAGCGCCCTACTCCTCCTCGTCGTCGTCATCCTCCTCCAGCTCGTCGAAGGCAGGGGTGGAATCGTCGATCAACTGATCGTCTTCCAAGATCAAACGAGGCGGCAGCTCCGGCAACACTGCAGGCTCTTCTTCCTCTTCGTCAGGCTCCGGTTCGGGGGTGATCTCCTCGTAGGTGGTGAAGCCCGTGCCGGCGGGGATCAGGCGCCCGATGATCACGTTTTCTTTCAACCCGCGCAGCCAGTCGGATTTGCCCTCGATGGCCGCCTCTGTAAGCACGCGGGTGGTTTCCTGGAAGCTGGCCGCCGAGATGAAGCTGTCGGTGTTCAAGCTGGCCTTGGTGATCCCCAGCAGGACGGGCGTATATTTGGCCGGCGCCCCTCCGGTAATGGCCATGGTGGCGTTGGTCTGCTGGATTTCCCGCAACTCCACCAGCTCGCCCGGCAGCAGGATGGTGTCGCCGCCATCATCCACCCGCACCTTCGAGGTCATCTGGCGCACCACGATCTCGATGTGTTTGTCGGAGATCTCCACCCCCTGGGAGCGGTAGACGTTCTGCACTTCGTTCACGAAGAAGCGCTGCACCTCCCGCAAAGCCAACCGCGCGGCTTGGTCATCTCCAAAGGTTTGGCGATGGTACTCGTAGTAGATCTCCAAGAGGTCGTGAGGGTTGGCAGGGCCATCGGTAAGGGGATCCCCCACCCCCACCGGCTGTCCGTCCACCACCATCAAGCTTTGCCCCGGCAGCACAGGATAGTCTCTAACGGTGCCATCGGCTTCGATGACCTTCAAATCCGGCTCCTCTCCCCGCCAGCTCAGTTGAACGGTGCCGGGCCGCTTGGCCAGAACACACATTTCCTTGGGCTTGCGGGCCTCCAGCAGCTCCTCAATCCGCGGCAGACCCTGGATGATGTCCCCCGTCTTGGCCCGCTCAAACACCAGGAGGGCCAGGGAATCCCCCCGCTGCACCAGATCGCCATCTCGTACCTGCAGAATGGCACCCGCAGAAACCAAGTAGGGCCGCGCTATCCGCAACACCACTTGGCCGTCCGTTATCTGCATTACCTGTCCCGACTGTGGAGAAGGGATCCCAGGCGCCAGCTCATCTCCGGTCCGCACCAGCGCCCCTACCGCCACGCTGGCTGAACCTGTCAGGGGCACCTGCACCAGATCGTCGTCGGTAATCACCAGCACCCGCCGCACCACTTCCGCTCCCTGGCGGATCCCTTGGACGATCCCAGCCTTTTTGGCTTGGATTTCGGTTCGGGCAATAACACCTCCCCTGGAGATGGAGTCTCCTTCGCTCACCAACAGCCGCGTGTGGGTACTCCCCTGCGTCAGATCCGCTTCCACATCGCGGCGCAGCAGCAGGGTTTCCAGAATCACCAGTTGCAGGCGGCGAATGTCGGGATCCTTCTCGTCTTGGATTAGCTCGATATCGGCCTTCAGTTGTGGGGCGTCGGTATCGATCTCCAGCACCAGTTGGGTGCGTAGGAGTTCTACAGGGCCTACTGACTTCACCCGCTCCCCATCTTTGAAGGGAACGCGCTGCACCGCCCGCAGACGAATGGAGCGACCGGACTCGCTGGTGGACTCTTGAGTGGGCACCAAGGGCCGGTCGGGGATCTCGTACTCCTGCACCGGACGCAGCAGCAAGCCTGGGCCTTCGGGAGTTTCCACGTGTTCCAGGTAGACCAGTCGGTCGGGAACGATGCTGCTGAGCACCGGTTGCCCTGGCTGGATTAGGGTGCCACTTTTCACTTCCAAGTCGGCGGGGTTGTCCACCAGATGCAGGGATCCCGGCTTGATGACAATCTCCCGCAGAATGTCGTTCTTCTGGATGACTTCGACAACACCGGCATTCTGGCAAAAGATGTCTTTCACCACCTCAGTGCCCGCTTCCACATACTGGCCATCGTCCACGTTCAGCAGGGAGATGTCCTTGTTCACCTCGTGGGTCTCTTCTGGGATCCACAGCAGGGTGCCGCCCTGGATGACTTCGTAACCTTGCTTGGCCTTGCCGCGCCGTGCCACCTCAATGCCGGCGAACTTCACCAAGCCTCCCGTCTGACTGCGGAAGTGGTTGTCGATCAGCTCCGCCACCACCTCATCGTTGCCCACTTTGGTGCCCGGAGTAGCCTTGAGAACAAAGGTCTGCCCACTGGAAGTGTCCAGCAAAAATTGTTCCCGCCCCTGGTGGGATTCCACCCGTACCCGTGCTTCCCGCAACACCACCGAAGCGTTGATGATCTCCACCTCGCGCCCACTTCTGGTGTCGCTGCGCTCCGGTAGCCGCACAATGCCGCCATGCTCCGTCACCAGCGAGGTTTCGGCGATCACATCCCCCGCCTGCACCCGATCCCCGTTTTTCACCACCGGCTCGGCCCCCGGAGGCAGGTTGTACACCTGTCCAGACATCACCCAGATCAATCCCTGCCGCTGGGCAGTGTAGGTGGTGTTACCCTGGCGGTCAGTCTTCTCCTCGATGGGCAGATCGGCAAAGCGAATTTCTCCAGCCAGGTCGGCCACCACCTCTTTCTGGGCTTTCTCGGTGCTCTTACGGCTGGCCTTGGCCAGGGACACCTCTGCAATCAACTGATCCCGCTGCACCTGGGCTCCGTCCCGCACCAGCAGGGTGGATCCCTGAGTCATGTCGAAGGACTCCCGTTGACCGTCTGGGCCTTCCAAGATGATTTGGTTGTTTACCTCCACTTGTAGAGCATCGTCGCCGTGGCGGGTACGGAAGGGGCGGGTGCGCAGATTTTTCGGGAACCGCACCACACCCGCAAAGGGGGCGCGAATTTGGCGGGCCACCTCCCCTGTAAACACGCCTCCCGTGTGGAAGGTGCGCATGGTCAACTGGGTGCCCGGCTCCCCAATCGATTGGGCGGCGATGATCCCGACCGCTTCCCCCAGATCCACCAGGCGGGAGTGGGCCAAGCTCCAGCCATAACACATCCGGCACACGGAGCGGTTGGCTTCACAGGTGAGGGGAGAACGCACCATCACCTGGCGGATGCCAGCCTCTGCAATGGTTCTAGCCAAGTCGTGATCCACTTCTTGGTTGCGGCGGGCGAGGATCTCCTGGGTTTGTGGATGCACCACGTCGCGCGCCAACACTCGGCCCACCAAGCGCTCCTCCAGAGACACCACCACCTTGTCCCCGTCCATCAGGTATTCCAGAAGGATGCCCTGCTCAGTGCCGCAGTCAGATTCCCGCACGATCACATCCTGAGACACGTCCACCAAGCGGCGGGTGAGGTAGCCAGAGTCGGCGGTGCGCAGGGCCGTATCCACCAAGCCCTTGCGGGCCCCATAGGAAGAGATGATGTACTCGGTAACGGTCAGGCCCTCGCGGAAATTGGTTTTGATGGGCAAATCGATGATCTCCCCCTGGGGGTTGGCCATCAGGCCGCGCATGCCCACCAACTGCCGTACCTGGGAGACATTCCCCCTCGCCCCCGAGTTGGCCATCATGTAGACGGAGTTAAGGGGATCGTTCTGGCGGAAGTTGCTGAGCATCTCCTCCTTAATTTGGTCGTTGGTTTGGTTCCAGGTGTCGATCACCTTTTGGTAGCGCTCCACCTCTGTGATTTCCCCGCGGGTGTAGCGCTCGGTGGCCGCCTCGATCTCGGCTTCCGCTTGCGCCAACAACTGCCGCTTGCTGGGGGGAACGCGCAGATCTTCGACGCTGATGGAGACGGCTGCCTGGGTGGCGTATTTGAAGCCCAGGGTCTTCAGAGCATCCGCCATCTGAGCGGTGCGGGCTGTGCCGTAGCGGGCAAAAGACCAGGCAATCAGGTTACGCAGCTCTTTTTTGCCAATTTGATAGTTGCGAAAGGGCACAGGGGGCAAAGGGGCGTCGGCTTTGTTGCCGTCGGCAGCCTGCCGCGACAGGCCAGCGGAAAATCGTCCTTTTTCGCTCATGATGCCTCGCTAGAGAGAAGGGGAGAGAAGAGCCGTCCTACGGCAGAGGGTAACTACGCAGACAAAATATCCTGCACGGTCTTGTTAAAAATGATCCGGCCCGGCGTGGTGCGAATGTACTGGCTGATCACGTTGCCGTTTTGATCTTCGCGGATACGGCGGTAGTTGGTGATCTTGAGGCGGATGCCGCCCGCTTCTTCGATAATTTGCGGCTCGGACTCTTTTTCGCCCTTGCCCAACTCCATCGGGCCGTGGTAGCGCACCCAGACCTTGCTGTGCAGGCCGATGGCGCCGCGGTCGTAGGCGATGAGAGCATCTTCCAAGCTGGCGAAGAAGCGATCGCCAATATCTGGCGCGTGGGGGTTGTCCGCCGTCAGGTAGTAGCACCCCAACACCATATCTTGGCTGGGGGTGATGATGGGAGCGCCGGTGGCCGGGGAGAGGATGTTGTTGGTGGCCAGCATCAGCAGGCGCGCTTCCGCCTGGGCTTCCAACGACAGGGGCACATGCACAGCCATCTGGTCGCCGTCGAAGTCAGCATTGAAGGCGGGGCAAACCAGAGGGTGAAGTTGAATCGCCCTTCCCTCCACCAGGATCGGTTCAAAGGCTTGGATCCCGAGGCGGTGCAGCGTGGGAGCGCGGTTAAGCAAAACCGGGTGGCCGTCGATCACGTCCTCCAGCACATCCCAAACCTGCGGGTCGTTGCTCTGGATCATCTTTTTGGCAGCCTTGATGTTGTTGACAATGCCCCGCTTGATCAATTTGTGGATGACAAAGGGCTGGAACAGCTCGATGGCCATCTCTTTGGGCAGGCCACACTGGTGCATGCGCAGGTTGGGCCCCACCACGATCACCGAACGCCCGGAGTAGTCCACCCGTTTGCCCAACAGGTTTTGCCGGAAGCGCCCCTGTTTGCCCTCGATGATGTCGGAGAGGGACTTGAGGGGACGGTTGTTGGCCCCCGCCACTACGCGCCCCCGCCGACCGTTGTCGATCAGCGCGTCCACCGCCTCCTGGAGCATGCGCTTTTCGTTGCGCACAATGATCTCCGGCGCCATGATCTCCTGCAGCCGGGCCAGACGGTTGTTGCGGTTGATCACACGACGGTAGAGATCGTTGAGGTCGCTGGTGGCAAAGCGGCCCCCATCCAACTGCACCATGGGACGCAAATCCGGCGGGATCACCGGCAGCACCCGCAACACCATCCACTCCGGACGGGATCCGGTGGCGATGAAGTTGTCGATTACCCGCAGCCGCTTGATCAGGCGCGCCCGCTTTTGGCCGCGAGCACTGGTGATCTCCTCCCGCAGTTGCTCCGCCTCTTTTTCCAGGTCGATATCCTTGAGCAGGCGCTCGATGGCCTCCGCCCCGATCATCGCCCAGTTCTCCGGCAGTTGCAGTTCGGATCCCTCCTCGTACATCTGATCTTCGATCTCGAGGAATTGATCCTCCGTCAACAGTTGCTTGTAAGAGAGATTCTGGGCATTGCCCGGATCCACCACTACGTAGGCGTTGAAGTACACCACTTGCTCCACATCCCGCAGCGGCATGTCCAACAGCGTGGCAATGTGGCTGGGGATCCCTTTCAAATACCAAACATGGGTGACGGGGGCAGCCAACTTGATGTAGCCCATGCGGTGGCGGCGCACCCGCGACTCGGTTACCTCCACCCCACAGCGCTCGCAGACGATCCCCCGATGCCGTACCCGCTTGTACTTGCCGCAGTGGCATTCCCAGTCTTTGGCCGGCCCAAAGATGCGCTCGCAAAAGAGACCATCCATCTCCGGCTTGAGGGTGCGGTAATTGATGGTCTCAGGCTTGGTGACTTCCCCCACCACTTGACCATTGGGCAGGGTGCGCTGGCCCCACTCCATGATCCGCTCTGGAGAAGCCAAGCCAATTTTGACGTAGTCAAAGCGTTGCTCTGTTTTGGCCATCGCCATTCTCCTCCTGACTTGCTGCCCTGGCACCTAAACCCAAAGGAAAGGCAAACCCCGCCCTCCTTCGCGGGCTGAATGGGATCCCCGTCGCGTTCGCGTCAGCGGCACGGAGCCCTCTCAACACTCAAAAGTCATCTTCCTCTTCTCCGTCCTCATCTTCCTCACGGCTACGGCTGGCATTCGCGTCAGCGGTGCGGAGCACTCTGGTAAAGGCTGGTGATGGCGAGAGATCCTCAGACGTAACCGATTCATAAGTGGGTCGAGAGGGAGTATGACGGTTGGAGGTATCGGCCATCAGATCCACTTCCACATCGTGGGTTTGCCCTTCGCTGTCCACCTCCACCTTGTGTACCGACACATCCAGGCAGAGGGACTGCAGCTCCCGCACCAGCACCTTGAAGGACTCCGGCGTGCCGGGTCGAGGGATGGGCTTGCCCTTGACGATGGCGTTGAGAGCCTCGTTGCGCCCCACCATGTCGTCGGACTTGACGGTGAGCAGCTCCTGCAGGATGTAGGCCGCCCCAAACGCCTCCAAAGCCCACACCTCCATCTCCCCAAAGCGCTGGCCGCCCTGCTGCGCCTTGCCCCCCAGCGGTTGCTGGGTCACCAAAGAATAGGGGCCGGTGGAGCGGGCATGGATCTTGTCATCCACCAAGTGCACCAGCTTCAGCATGTAGGCGCGGCCCACCGTAACGGGCTGGTCGAAGGGCTCCCCGGTGCGACCGTCAAACACCTGGATTTTGCCGCAGTACTTGCCTTCCGGGTTAAAAATCCAGTCCTTGCCGGTCTTCTCTCGGGCTTCCCTCAGCTTGGCCTCCACCGTCAGACGGGAGGCTTCCAAACCGTGCATCTCGTCGAAGGGCATCAGCTTGAAGCGCACCCCCAGATGCTCTGCTGCCCAGCCCAGCAGGCACTCGTACACTTGGCCCACGTTCATGCGAGAGGGCACCCCCAAGGGGTTGAGCACCACATCCACCGGTGTGCCGTCCGCCAGGTAGGGCATGTCCTCAATCGGCAAGATGCGGGAGATGATACCCTTGTTGCCGTGACGGCCCGCGATCTTGTCCCCCACCTGGATTTTGCGCTTGAGGGCGATGTAGACCCGCACCACCATGTTGGCGCCCGGAGGCAGCTCATCTCCCTGTTCGCGGGTAAAGATGCGCACATCTACCACCCGACCGCGCTCGCCGTTGGGCACCCGCAGGGAGTTGTCCCGCACATCCCGAGCTTTTTCCCCGAAAATGGCCCGCAACAGCCGCTCCTCTGGCGGTTGATCAGACTCCCCTTTGGGAGTGACCTTGCCCACCAGAATATCGCCGGCTTCCACCCAAGCCCCAATGCGCACAATGCCGTTTTCATCCAGGTCGCGCAGGGCATCTTCCCCCACGTTGGGGATCTCGCGGGTGATCTCTTCCGGGCCTAGCTTGGTTTGCCGGGCCTCGATCTCATGCTTCTCGATGTGTACCGAGGTGAAGACATCGTCGTAGACCAGCCGCTCGCTGATCAAGATGGCATCTTCGTAGTTGTAGCCCTCCCAGGGCATATAGGCCACCAACACGTTTTGGCCCAAAGCCAGCTCGCCACCCTCGGTAGCCGGGCCATCCGCCAGCACCTGGCCAGCCAATACCCGATCCCCCGTATAGACAAGGGGGCGCTGGTTGAGACAGGTATCTTGGTTGGAGCGCTGATACTTCTGCAGGCGGTAGACAATCGGATCGCCGCCGTCATCTGGCCGAACCACGATTTCGTCGGCGGAAACGTAGGTCACCACGCCATTGGTGCGCGACACCACCACCATGCCGGAGTCCCGTGCCGCCTGCGCTTCCAAGCCCGTGCCCACGTAAGGCCGATCCGGCTTAAGCAGGGGTACCGCCTGCCGCTGCATGTTGGCTCCCATCAAGGCGCGGTTGGCGTCGTCGTGCTCCAGGAAGGGGATCAAGGAGGTGGCCACAGAGATAACCTGCACCGGTGCCACCTGGACGTAGTGGACTTCTGTGGGGTGAGCGGTGGTGAACTCCTGGCGGTAGCGCACCGGCACCAAATCGGCAGTGATGCGGCCTTCGGCATCCACCGGCACATCCCCAGGGGCTACGCGGTACTCGTCCTCTTCATCGGCAGTGAGGTAGACCATGCCCAGATCTTTGCGCACCACGCCGTTCTCGACCCGGTAATAGGGGCTTTCGATAAAGCCGTACTGGTTGACGCGGGCGTGGGTGGCCAGGGATCCGATCAACCCGGCGTTGGGGCCTTCTGGGGTTTCGATGGGGCAGATGCGCCCGTAGTGGCTGGGGTGGATGTCCCGCACGGCAAAGCCGGCCCGTTCCCGACTCAGGCCGCCGGGGCCCAGGGCAGATAGCCGCCGCTTGTGGGTCAGCTCCGCCAGAGGATTGGTCTGATCCATGAACTGGGAGAGCTGGCTGGAGCCGAAGAACTCTTTAATAGCCGCCACCAAGGGTTTGGGGTTGACCAAAGAGGCCGGGGTGAGGTTTTCCGACTCGGAGACCGTCATCCGTTCTCGGATGATCCGCTCCAGGCGATTTAGGCCCACCCGCACCTGGTTTTGCAGCAGCTCACCCACAGAACGCACGCGGCGATTGCCCAGGTGGTCGATGTCGTCCACATGGCCGATGTCGTACTCCAAGTTGATCAGGTAGTCGATGACGGCCAAGATGTCGGGGACGGTAAGCACCCGCACATTTTCCGCTACGTTGAGGTTTAACTTTTTGTTCAGCTTGTAGCGCCCTACCCGGCCCAGATCGTAGCGTTTGGGGTCGAAGAAGCGGGATTCCAGCAACTGCTGGCCACCCGATACAGTGGGAGGTTCGCCGGGCCGCAACTTGCGGTACAGCTCCATCAGGGCCTCTTCTTCGCTGTAGGGCCCCTCTTTCTCCATGGTCTTCTGGAAGAATTCGGGGTGGCGCAGGTTGTCGTAAATCTCGGAGTCGCTCAGGCCCAGGGCTTTCAGCAAAACTGCCGCCGAGAGCTTGCGGGTTTTGTCGATGCGCACCCAAACCAGGCCGTTTTTGTCGGTCTCGAACTTCAGCCAGGCACCACGGTTGGGGATCAGGCTGGCGCTGTAGGTACGACGCCCGTTTTTGTCCAGCTCCGACTTGTAATAGACGCCGGGGCTGCGCACAATTTGGTTGACGATCACCCGCTCAGCGCCGTTGATGATGAAGGTGCCGCGATCCGTCATCAAGGGCAGTTCGCCGATGAAGACGTCCATGTCCTTGATCTCGCCGGTCTCCTTGTTGATGAGGCGGGTGGGCACCCGGATTTGCGCTTGGTAGGTGGCGTCTCGCCGCTTCGCCTCCTCGGGGTCGTAGCGGGGGCGGTTAATCTTATACCCTTTGGAGGGATCCCCAGGGCGATATTCGGGCAGGAAATGCAGTTCCAGCTTGCCGGTGTAATCGACGATGGGGGAAAAGCTGAGAAGCTCCTCTTCAAACCCTTCTCGCAAAAACCACAAGAAACTCTCCCGCTGAATCTCTACCAGGTCAGGAAAGGTAGGAGCGACAGGGGATGGCACTGCTAATTGTGTCATGCGTTGCTCGGGAGGGGTCGCGCTGCAGTCAGGCTTCTCATTATAGAAACCCCGCCAACGATCGTCAACGAACGTTACAAAGGTCGAGGGGCTGTCCGGATCCCTTGAGGGCTCACTTGGAAAATCTCGGCAAAACCGCTGGGGATCCCCTTTTGGCTGCCGGGGCAGGGGCGGTTTCCGCCATGCCTTAAGGATTGTTCACATCCATTCACACTCAAGCAGATTATTCTAATCTTTAACCGTTTTTGCGGATCATCCGCTGCTCCAGCTCGGATTTCCGGTCAACCTTGGGGATCGGAGGGGTGGCTCTGACAGGCTCAGCCGGTCGACAGAGTGGACTTGGCGCCGGTTTGCGTCGCTTTTGAGATGCACGCTGTTGATGCAGGCTAGGGGGCAAGACGCGGAGCCATCAATCATGAGAAAGGATCGGGAATGGGTTTACAAAGCTTCTCAGGCTGGGGGAACCTCGGGATGGCTTGCGGGTGATCTGCGGGTGATCTAATGAAGCACAGTTTGTTGGCGAGGAGGGTTTTGTGAGTCAAAGTCAGAACAATCAGAATAAAAAAAGTGATCTGTATAACCGGGACCACAGCTTGTCGGCCCAGTTGCGAGAGGGCACCAAGCAGTCCCACACCATGGCCGAGAACATGGCCTTTATCAAGTGTTTCCTGAAGGGAGTGGTGGGTAAACGGGCCTACAGCCGCTACCTGGGCAATTTCTACTTTGTCTACAGCGCTTTGGAAGAAGGCTTTGCCCAACTGCGAGAGCACCCCCTGGTGGGCCGGCTCTACTACCCAGAGCTGTGGCGCAAGGCCAGCCTGGAGAAGGATTTAAATTATTTTGTTGGCCCCAACTGGCGCTCTTTGGTCAAGCCCTCCCCTGCCTGCCAGGTCTATGTCAACCGCATTCGGGAAGTGGTGGAAAAAGATCCGCTTCTGCTGATCGCTCACGCCTACACCCGCTACATCGGCGACCTGTCGGGCGGTCAAATCCTCAAAAACATTGCCCGCCGGGCCATGGGCTTGCCGCAGGGGGAAGGAACGGCCTTCTACGATTTCGAGCAGATCCCTCATGAGGGCAAATTCAAGCAGCGCTACCGCGCCCAGCTGGATGCGTTGGAGCTGGATCAAACCACCATCGACCGCATTGTGGCAGAGGCCAACTATGCCTTCAAGCTGAACATGGATCTGTTTAGGGAGTTGGAGGGCAATTGGCTGTTGTCGATGGCCCGCTTGGCCTGGAACTCTCTGCTCAGCCAGTTTCAACGCAAGCCCGCCCGTTCTGAGGCAGCCGCTCCCAGCTCCTAAAATCCGGATTCCAGAGGGCAGTGAGGCGATGGGTTCTGCTGCCTATCTCCCCTCTCCCTCTGGGAGAAGAGCCGGGGGTGAGGATCAGTCACATTCAAGAGTGTCGCGGGTGGCCCGACCGGTTACAGGGTTAACGCCGGTGGCCCGTTCGCAAAGGATGGAGAGGGCGTCTTGCCGTATCAACGCATTGGTGAAATCCGCCCCATCAATTTGGATCCCTTCGACTCGGGCCAGCCACATCATGCTGTCCTGCAGTTGCGCTTCTCGCAGATCCGCACCCTGTAGGTTGGCCATGTCCAAAGTGGCCCCGCGCAAGTCGGCTCCGCGCAAGTTGGCTTTGCTGAGATTGGCCCCGAACAGGTTCGCCCCTGCCGCCTTCACATGGCCGAGATCGCTTTGGCGCAGGTTGGCCTTGAGAAACTTCCAGCCGCTCAGGTCTTGCCCTGCAAAGCTCACCCCCTGTAGATCTCGTTTGGTGTAGTCTTCGGCGTGGGCCGGGGATCCCAGCGGAGTAACCCCCAGGCAGAGTATCAGCCCGCAAAGCACCATCCCCCGCAGGAAACGGCTCAGCCAAGACCGCCTCGCCAGAACCGAAGCCAGCCAAGCAACAGACATCGTGGATCCCTCCCTCAAGGAAACCTCTATGGCTTGGGAATTGCTTCTGGTTTTATCTTACCGGATAGGGATCCCGCCGGCAGATTGGGCTATCATGAACTACCCCACCGCATAGGCGGATGGGGTTTCTGATGCCCCATTCGCTTGACGGTGAAGTTTCTGTCTCTTCCTCTGCCCCAGGTGCTTCATAGCCCCGCAGGACTTTGAAGTAGAGCTGAAGCATCCAAGACTCACGAGGCCGGTTCCCAACCCCGGTTGCCGATTAGTGGCAACGTTGTGCATCACCATCACCGAGCCCCGATCCCTGGGGATTTCAAACCCACAAGCCGAGCAGACATGATAACGGTTGCTCAAGTCCGCCCACTCCTTGTGGACTGCCCCACATTGGGGACAGCGTTGGCTCGGTTTGAGGGTCTGAGT
>NZ_JANSHN010000024.1:0-54339 GCF_047461655.1 Synechococcus sp. W55.1 | reverse complement strand
CTGGGACACCTTGAGCTTGCAGGAGACGGTCAGGACTTGGGTCATGGTTCTATCGTAACTTCCGCATTCCTCCCGACCCTCGTCCTACGGACAGAGGGCGGGGCTCCTGCGCTAGTAAGCTGAACTTTCTGATCCTATCGCAGACGGGATCCCAGCGGAAAACGGCAGAGCCCGTGGCGCTGCCCCGACAAAATGGCCCCTGGGATCCACCGCAAAGGCAACCCCCAGCTCGATGAAGACGGGTACTGGGCTATCCCTTTGGGCAGAGCGGATGAAGTTCAAAGCCGTTATTGTTGGAAAGATTATTCAAAGACTCCCCCTGGTTTGCGCCAGCCCTGGGTTAGGCTATTGCCATCCCGGGGGAGCAAGAAACACCGCTGCTCTGCCCCAAAGTCCGCGAGTTGAGTTAAGGAAGGTTGAGGTGAAGGGGAGACTGACCTGCCATTTCCCTGTGCTGCTATTGGCCCTGCCTCTGTGGGGATCCCCGACCTGGGCCGGAGAGTATTTCACCGAGGAAGTCACCAGCCCCAGCCTGGAGATCGTTCATGGCTGGCGGCAGGAGGTGTACGGCATTGGGGTTACCATCACCAACACCAGCCTCGGCTCCTTTCGGGTGCCCTTGGAAATTGATATGGAGGATCGGACTAGCTGTGAGCGGGCCGACTTGGTGCTGACCAACAATCGCATCATGCCGATGGGATCCTTCCAAGATTGCATTCTCAACATCTTTCCCTACCTGGATAAGTTCATCAACCAAGAAGTCGCCAGCATCCGAGTCACCCTAAAAGGGCCAGCTCCCCTCCTGGAAATTCCGGTAGAGGAGTCGGATCGACTGATTTTGGCCCAGGTGGCCAACCAATCGCGGGAAGCCTTTGTTTTCTTTCAGCAGGAGTTGGCCCGTGTTTTGGAGCTGCTGAGGCAGTCGGATCCCAAGCAAAGCGAGACGGCCCCACAGCCTGGCACCCCAGTTCCGACCGCCACCCCAGCCGAGTCTGCTGCCAGCCCAGGAGATTTTGTAATCGTGGGATCCATTCGGGAAGACCGAGTGGGGGCCGGTAGCCGCCTGAGCGTGGAGGCGATCAACCGCAGCACCCGCACGGTTCTCAACGCCCGTGCTCGTTTCACTTTCTATCGGGGGGAGGAAGTTGTCGATACGCGAGTGGCAGCGTTTGAGCCCAGCGACGTGCCCCCCGGACAAAGGGCCTCTGCCAGTGTGCTGAAAACCGAGGCCAATTGGGATCGCGTCACGGTGACCTTCCAGTGGCAGTAGGGTTACTTCAGGGAGCCAAAGCGTTGCCGCGAATCAGGCTGCCCAGGGTTTTGACCGTGATCTTGAACTGCACCCAAGGGCTCATGGGCACCACCGTCTTGTAGAGGTAGCTGTCAAAGGTCATCCTTTGCACGTCCCGGTCGGCGCACATCTCCACAAAGGCTTCGCGGGTAGCGTTGGAACGGTAGAACACTCGCTGCAAAATATCCAAGACTTTATAGGTCAGGCCGTATTGGCGATCCCAGCGCTTAAGATACAGCTTGAGATCCTCTTCGCTGGGGATGCGCGCCCCACCGTTGGAGGTCTCGACGATGGTCTCGGCGCACATGCGGCCTGACTTGGCGGCAAAATAGATCCCTTCGCCGCTGGATTTGGTGACGTATCCCGCCGCATCTCCCACCAAAGCAGCACGGCCCACCACACGGCGCGGACGGGGATGCTCTGGGATCGGATGGGCTTCCACCTTGATCACCTGGCCGCCGCGGATACGCTCGGCAGCACGGGCGCGGATCCCAGCTTGCAACTTTTGGATGTGGGCTTGGTTTGCCCTCATGGTGCCGGTGCCCACGGCTACATGGTTGGACTTGGGAAACACCCAGGCATAAAAGTCTGGAGAAACATCGTCCCCCACATACATTTCTGCCCGCTCTGCGTAGTAGGCCATTTTGTCGTCCGGGAGCCGGATGCGCTCCTGAAAGGCCAGCGCATAGTTGTAGTCGCCAGCACCAATGGCTTCTGCCACCTTGGAGTGGAACCCATCCGCCCCGATCACCACATCCACAGCCAAAGAACGCGGCACCCCTTGCCTCGATCCGTCGGAAAAATCGTTGTAGTGCAGGATGTAGGGATCCCGGCCATTCTGGGGGATTTCCAGATGCATTACCTTGCCGTTGATCAGCTCCGCCCCTTTTTGGTGGGCACGATTGCGCAAGAAGGCATCCAAGATCTCGCGGCGGCACATGCCGATGTACTCGTTTTCTTTTTCGAGGGCGATATCCACCTCATAGTTGGAAGGGGAGATCATCTTCATCTTGCGCACTTTGCGGTCGATGATCCCCTCGGGGAGGTCGAACTCGGAGACCATACAGAGGGGAATGGCGCCCCCGCAGGGCTTGGCGTTGTCCAGCTTCCGCTCAAACAAAAAGGTCTCGATTCCAGCTTGGGCCAGAACTTCGGCAGCAGAGGCTCCGGCTGGGCCGCCCCCCACAACAGCAACTCTCAGACTCAAGGTGCTCTCCTCGATGCAAGTGCAACTGGCTCATCAGACAGCAGGCATCCTACCACAGCTCCTCAGAAGCATTGCGGACCTTGACGAAGTGTTGCAGAGTGGAGGGCTCGCGCTCGCTGTGTTTCTACAAAAGGCCCCGCCGCATTTGATCCCAGAGGTTGAGATAGGACTCGGCTTCGGCTGAGCTCAGGGGGCGCCAGATCTCCGAGCGTTGCCAAGTGGAGATTTGCAAGTCGGCTCTGCGTTGCAGGCGGGGGGCAAGTTGAGCCAAATCCAGCGGCAAAACCGAAGGGATCCCGCTCAGATTGACCAAGCGGGGGGCAAATTCAGGATTCAAGACAAAATCAAGCCAGTCAGCCAACAGGGATCCGGAATCTGTCTGGGTTGATTCTGTGTGGGCATTGTCTTCGACGTGGGGTCGCACCCAGACATCCCACCAGATGGCGGATCCGGAGGCCGGGATCACCACTGCCAGCTCAGGGTAGTTGGCTTGGGTGGCGTAGAGATCCTGCGACCAGCCCACGGCCACCCAGCTATCGGCCAAGCGCAAGATGGGCAGGTAGTCGGAAGAGGTGTAAGTTAAAACCTGGCGATGCAGGGATCCCAGCTCTTGCCGTAATTCCACATCCTCAGGGTTGAGGGGATCGTTGTAGGAGCGGCCCATTTTCTTTAGGGTTAGCCCAATCACCTCCCGCGGGTGATCCGGCAGAGTCAGTTTGCCGGCCAGCTCAGGCCGCCACAGATCCGCCCAGTCCCGAATGGGCTCCCTCACCCGATCCCGGCGGTAGGCAATGGCCGTTACCCCCCAGCGCCAGGGCACACCCCAAATCTGCCCCTCCCGGAGTGCCGCAGCTTGCCAACGGGGATCCAGATTCTGCCATCGTTCTCCCAACAGGCTTGCCGGCAGAGGAGCCAGCCAACCGGCAGCTATGGCCCGATCCAAAGCGTCGGCCCCCAACAAACTCAAAGCCGCCACCGGCAGCCGCCGCCGGAACCATCCCCCCGGATCCCACCAGGCCGGATCAGCCGGCTGAACACTTTGCCGGAGATAGGCCAACAACTGATCCCGACTATCCAACAGTTGCAGCCGAAAGCGGGCCTGAGTCCTGCGGCGAAACTCGTTGAGCAAACTGGCAGGGATCCCTTGCTTAAGCGCCACGATAAGAGGCAAGTGCGCATCCGGCCCCCCACATCCTGCTGCCACCAGCCCCAGCAGGATCCCCTGCAGCAGCTCACGCCGGCTCAGCCGTATCTCGCCCACGACAGTACCGCTCCACCAGAATGAGAGCCACCAGATCATCGTAAGCCTTGGCGGGCACCCGCATCCCCTTGGGCAACAGCCGCTCCCATCCCTGCGGTGGGTGAAAATCCCAGTAGCGCTGACGGGCCTCTTGGGAGCTGTGCCGCTCATCCACCAGGACAATCTGCTGCGGGGGGAGGATCGATTCCAGTTGAGACTTCCAGGCTTGGGCCGTCGTCTGATTGCCCAGGATCACTTGCTCCGCCTGAAACTGTTGCCGGAGCGTTTGTAGTCTAGACAGCGCTGCCGCGGAAGGGACCACCTCCCGGTGTAAAACCTTCAGCTCCGTTTGCGTAAACACCTGCACCACAGCAATGCCGCATTTGTCGCGCCCTGGGTCGAAACCGATCAGCACTCGTTGGCCCTTCAGTCTTGCCGGGTGGAGTGGATCCGTCATCCCTCAGGACGCCCCGCCTGCTGAGCCCCAGAAGAGCCGGGTTGACCGGAAGCTTCTGCCATCAGAAAACTCACCCGCAATGGCCCCGCTGTGTAGATGTCGGTGTCGGCAACTAGCTTCACATCCAGAGGGGTGGTGCTCTGGCGGAGATGCTGCACAACCTCCAGAAACTTGACCTGGGAGAACTCCCCCACAGTGCCGGTGATGGGATCGGAGAGAAGCCCCTCCTCTTGCGAGCGCTGATTGGCCTGGTTCAGCAGCCCCAGCAGTTGCTGTTGGATCTGATTTTCGCTCAAACCCGGTTGAATCACCCCGTGGGCCAGCACGGATCCCTTGGCGAAAATCCGCTGGTTGGGGTAAATCTGCACGAGCACAGGCACAGGCTCCCCCTTGAGCCGGTTGGTAACAGAGAGAATGCGCACCGCCCAGCTACCGGGCTCTTGCAACTTCTCCAAGGCTTGATCGGCATCCTCGCGGCGGATCAAGATCGCGTTTTCCAGAGGGGGCATGGGCTGGGATCCAAGGGCAAGGGCCCGCTGTTCCGCCTGGGCCAAAAGGTGCTCAAACTGCCGCCGGATCGCCTCTGGTTTTGCCCCTCTTGGAGCCTCCACAACTCCTGTTGCCAAAACTTCCCCCGCCAAGATGGCCAGTTCCCCCCGCCGCAGCCGCACCGCCAATTGGTTGAGCTGCTCGATCTCCTGCTCAAGCTGGTTTTTCTGGTTCTCCAGTTGGGTTAAGGCCGCCTGCACCACATCCAGGGAGCGCTCCAGCTGATCCCGATCCAGTTGCAGGGCTTGTTTTTGCGACTCCAGGGTGGCGATCACCTGGCGGGCCGACTCCACCTCTGCCTTCACTGCCTCCAACTCGGCATGGGCTCGATCCAAACTGGGCTGCACCTTGGCCAGTTGCTCGTTGGCTGCCGCCAGCTTGGCCTCCGCCTCCTGCCGCTCCTGCAGCGCCACTGCCAGCTGATCGCGCACTTCGCTCAGGCGGGTTTGGGCTGCCGACTGCTGGGTGCGAAATTGATCCAGATCCACCTTGAGGTGGTCTCGCTCAACCCTGAGAGCGGCATTTTCCGCTTCCAAGAGGGCTTTTTGGCGGTTGAGGGCCCGCAGCTCTTGCTCCGCCTGGGCAATTTGGTTGGTGTAGCTGAACAGAGCCTCCGACAGGGAGCGGTTGAGGAGCAGCAGCGTGCCCAAGGTCAGCGCGGAGATGCTCACACCGGTCACCACAGCCACCAGAATGGCCGTGTGGCGGGGGCGCAGGTTAAACCAGGTAAGGCGCTTTTTGCCAATGCGATAGCCTACCCGATCCCCAACGACGGCAATCAGGCCACTGACAACCAACATGTAGAGGATTAGCAGTACGCCTTGCATATTCCCGGATCCCTGCCATGGAAATCTTAGCAAGGTTGCCCTGAGGATTTTGGGAGTTGTTGGGGAGGTGGGAAATAGGAATTCAGCTTACTCGCGCAGGAGCCCCGCGCTGTACCCGTAGGGTCAGCGTCGGGAGGAATGCGTCTTGATGAAGTATGGTAGAGCTATGACCCAAGTCCTGACCCTTTCCTGCAAGCTCAGGGTAGCAGAAGCTCAAGCGGCAAAACTCTCTGCTACCCTTTCTGCTTTCACAGAAGCCTTGAACTGGGTCAATGCCAACACCCCAGCAAAGGTAGTCAATGCCATCAAGCTCCAATCCCTTTGCTACTACGAACTTAGGTCGCGATTTGGCTTGTCCAGTAACTTGGCTCAGCAGGTATGCCGCAGAGTCGCAGGTAGTCGCAAAGGAGCACAACGGAAAAATAGACCCGTCAAGGAGTTCAAGAAACCGTTTGTTACTTACGATGCCCGCATCTTTTCCTTCAGAGAGAAAGATTGGACAGTGTCCATCACTACCGTTGATGGCAGGGAACGGTTTGAGTTAGCCATCGGCAACTATCAACGCAGGAAGTTAGCAGGGACAAAACCCAAAGCAGCGACTCTGGTTCAGCGTCGTGGTGGTGGGTTCTATCTGCAAATTTGCCTAGAGACAGAAACACCTGTTACCAAACCGCAAGAGCGAGTAATAGGCGTGGATTTGGGGAGAACAGACATTGCCCATACATCGGAGGGAGAGAACTGGCATGGACAGCAGTTGAGCAAAATACGAGAGCATTATTCCAAGCTGAGAGCGGTACTCCAGCAAAAAGCCAGTAAGGGCAGCCGCAGTTCCCGGCGCAGGTGCAGAGAGCTGCTGCAACGGCTGTCTGGCAAGGAGAGGCGCTTTCAAGCGTGGGTCAATCATCGCATCTCCAAAGCTATTGTGGCTAGGGCAAAAGCAACGAACAGCGCTATTGCTTTAGAGGACTTGACAGGGATTCGGGAAAGGGTCAATCAACAGCCGCGCAGTCAGACAGAGCGTAGGCGTGCAAATAGTTGGGCGTTCTACCAACTGCGCACCTTTATTGGCTACAAAGCTCTGCAAGCAGGAGTTAGGGTGGTGTTGGTGAATCCCCGCTACAGTAGTCAAACTTGCCACCGGTGTTTGCGCATTCATCCCGACCCTGAACAGTCCTACCGCAGTGGGAAGCAGTTTAAGTGTGGGCACTGTGGATGGGAAGGGGATGCGGACTTGAATGGTGCGAATGTGATTGCGCTTTTGGGGGCTGCTGTAAACCAGCCTAGAGGTTAAGCCTACGGCTCGCTTCGCGAACGGGTTTGTTTTGTTCTCTGGCAGAGCATAACAGGCTCAGGGCTACTGAAAGCCCGCACTCTTTCGCTTTAGCGGCGCCGAGCGCTTTGCGTCAGCATGAGTGGTGCGGGTAGTTTACACTTGCTCGGCGAGGAGCATCGAGAGCAGGCAAGGCATCAACTCCAAACCTGGGCAAACCGCCCCGGCGATAGAGCAGGGATCCATTCATCCGCCTGTCCATAGGCTTGTTGGGCGAAGCGACGGGCCAAAGCGGGCACGATGGGCAGGGGGTTGCTGAAGCCGGAAAACAGTTGTAAGCCTTCCCAGCCGGGCAGGGATCCGACCAGAGGCTGGTGATCGGCGCTAAAGGCCACCAAGCAGTGATACCACCGTCCGGGCAGGTGGGCCAACTTGGGCAGGTAGCGACCAGCCTGTTCCCGGATCTGGGCTTCGCTGGCGGCTGCATCCACCTCGGCATGGGGATCTGTCAATACCCGGCTGATCTGGCCCATGCGAATGCTGCCATCCACAAATTGCAGGATCCCGGCATCCAAAATCGGCGGGCCAAGCTCGTGCCCCGGCTCGTCCCAGAGGGGATCCCGATCGGGATGGGCGGCTTGCCGCTCCAGTTCCAAGCGTTGCACAGGCGCGCTCATCACCAGCGCTCTCAATTGCAAATCCGAGGGCTCCAGCTCCAGGGATTCGGCATGGGTGAAGTAGATGGGCACCCGGATCCCCGCTTGGCGCAACAAAGCCCGCGTCCAGCCGCCGGCACACACCACCACCTGGCCTGCTCCATAGCAGTTGGCTCCAGCCTCTACGCCCGTGATACGCGCTTCCTGCCGCCGCAGGGCCGTTGCTGTTGTGATCAAGAGGGATCCCCCCAATCGTTGCAAGGCTGTTTGAAAGGCCAGCGCCGTCAACAAGGGGTTGATGTGGCCATGCCGAGCCCAGAGCACTGCTTCCAGAGCTGCCGGATCCAGCAGTGGCTCCAGCTCGCAGGCTGCCTCCACCGAAATCCGCCGGGGTGGGATGCGACAGTCGGCCAGATCCGCCTCGACAGCCTCCACATCACAGCCGGGGGCAATGGGCATGAGCAGGTCCAGCTCACGAAATTGAATGTCTGCCTCCAACTCCTCTGACAGGGTGCGGTAGCGTTGGATCCCTTCTTCCCCCAAAGCTTTGAGCATCGGCGTTTTGCCCGCCCAATGGGCCAAGCCCCCGTAGCTGTAGCGGGTTGCCCCCTTCAGCACCGCTTCTTTCTCCACGAGGAGAACGGATCCCCCCTGGCGGGCCAGCTCATAGCTCAGAGCTGCCCCGGTAATCCCGCCACCGATCACGATCCAGTCGTAGTTGGCCATCGCTTCCCTCGTTGCCCTGAACCTCATCTTGCGGCAAAGTGGCTCCGTTCAGGGTAGCAAGCGCAGCAGAACCTAAGCCTGCACCGGTGGCCGATACTGGCTGAAGAGGAACTCGCAAAGGGCTTCTTTGAGTCCAGATTGAGAGTCTCCTCGGGTTCAGAGTCTGCCAAAGTCCATTTGTGTTCATCGTAGCCAATTGCATAGCAAGGATGAGGGTATGAACGAACTACTTCAAACCATCAACCGCAGTCTCCTGGAGATGGTGGGGCGAGGCATTGAGCTGTTGCCGGGCTTTTTGATCGCCGCAGTCATCCTCTGGGCTACCCGCTATGGCGTTCGAGCCGTGCGGCGTCTGGTAGGATCCGCAGCCAATCGGTGGATCCCCAGCCCTTCCCTGCAAATGCTGCTGGTGCAGATCGGCCAAGTGGGCGCCTGGGTGGTCGGGATCCTCGCGGCCAGCGTGGTGGCTTTCCCGGATCTGCGCTTGGGTGACCTCATCGGGCTACTGGGGTTAGGGTCGGTAGCCATTGGTTTTGCTTTTCAAGACATTTTCAAGAACTTCTTGGCGGGTGTGCTGCTGCTTTTGAACGAGCCTTTTCAACTCAACGACCAAATCATCGTCGGAGAATTCGAAGGCACCGTTGAAGAAATCAGCATTCGCTCCACCCAGATTCGCACCTATCAGGGGGAGCGCGTGGTCATTCCCAATGCTATTGTGTTTACCAGCCCGATCACGGTCTTGACCGATCGCCCCTTCCGCCGTACCGATCTGGAAATTGGCCTCGACTACAATACACCTCTGCCCAAAGCTCTGGAGGTGCTGCGGGAAGCCATGCAGGGGGTCGAGGGGGTGCTGGCGGATCCCCCCTTTGAGTTGGACATTGTGGGGTTCGGAGACAGTTCCATTGATTTTGTGGTGCGCTACTGGACTCGGCCCCGCAAGCCGGAGGTGCGGCGCGTCCGCACTCAGGTGATGATGGCTCTCAAACAGGCCTGCGACCGAGCCGGATTGGTCATCCCCTACCCGATTCGCACCGTTTACGTGTTCGACCAGCACGATTTTCAGGATCACATCCCTAATCCCAAGGTCGCCTAGGGATCCCTACCAGCGGGCCAGCAGCATCTGAAATCGGCTCTCCCCCAGCAGAATTGCCTTGGGATCGGGATAAGTCTCGCCAAACCAAGCTCGCAAGCGGGCAATGGCCGCCTGGAAGATCTCCTCTGGGATCGGCCAGGAGCTGCTGTAGCAGCGCTGAGCGTACAGATCAAACAAAGCTTGGGCAGCGATGGCCGTCTGCCACTCTGCCGCTGTCCTCTGTTCCACATGAGCCCCTTGAGACTGCAACAACGCTTCCACCTGCTCGGCATCGGCTCCAACCTGTTGGGATTCAAATCCCAGCTCTGCCAGAATGCCTGTCCACCGGGCCTCGAACGAGTGGCGGGCGCTCATCACCCGCTCTCCATAGCCGTAGAGGTAGACCCCACCTGGCTTGAGCACGCGACGGATCTCGCCAATCGCCTGCTGCCACTCGCGGATCAAGTGCAACACATGCACCGTGATCACCGCATCAAAACACTGCTCCCTAAAAGGCAGGTTGGTGGCATCGGCCATCTGCAAATGAACCTGTGGCGGCATTTGGCCCAGACTTTGTTGAATTTTGTGCCGCAAGACGGCCAGCATGCGCTCGGAAATGTCGATGCCGGAATAGGAATAGCCGCGACGGATCAGCGGCAAGGCAATGCGTCCTGTCCCAATGCCCACCTCGAGAAAGTGGGTCTCAGGGGTGGCTTCCACCGCGGCCAAGATTGCATCGGCGATCGCTTCATCTACGCCGGGAGGAAAGCTGCGGGTGGCATCGTAAAAATCGGCGGCCCGATCAAAACAGACGCTGTGGGATCCCACCATCGCTGCACACTTCCCCAACGGGCAAACCCAGACAGACATAGTATCAACAGAAATAGGCAGGGATCGCCGGGATCTCTGCCCATCTCAAGCCCGAAATTGGATCTCTTCTCGGCTTTCCTCAAGCCTCTTCAAGACTCCTGCGCCAGGCGAGCGTAAAACAAGCCTTGAACGCGAACAGTGTGGGGTTCCATCGCCCCTTGCTCGGTGCTGGAAGGCTGAATGCTAACAAAGGATCCCGCCATCTCCCCGGTGCTGGGATCCACGCGAGCGATCCGCAGCGACATTTTCCCCTGGGAAACCTCGTCCACCTTGCGGTTGGTGGCAAAATCATCTTTGGCAGCCTGTAGACCTACCGCAGTGTCGTAGCCGGTGTTGGATCCCCGCCCGCGCGGGTCGAGGAAAGAGCTGCTGTGGTAGCCGGGCACCAAGAACTCCCCTTCAAAATCCGTCGAAGGGTCAATGGCAGATCCCCGCGCAGTGGCGACCAAGTCCTTCACGCTAAACAGAAACGGCACCAGCTCGCGGCGGGGCATTTGGCCGGTGGTCGGCTGAAAGGTGATCCCATCCACCACTTTGAGCTCCAGCACGCCGTCTTTGGGAGTCACCTCGGCTTTAATCGGCCCCAGAGTGGCCGCTGAGATCAGGATGTTTTTGGCTTTAATAAACTCCTTCTCGCCGTTCCGCTTTTCTTCTTCCACCTCAATTTGCACCGGCTGGAAGCAGACATCCGTCAGCTTCAGGGATCCCCCCCTGGGCACCTCGATGCGGCCCCGGGCATTGTCCGAGACCGAAGGGCAAATGGCGGCCTTGCCGGTGTTGCGGATCTGGTCATAGGTCAGCGGGGCTTTGGCAGCCTCAGCCGGAAAGGCAAAGACGCTCAAACAAAGCGCCAACAAGATGGCGAGCAGTGGACGGTACCGCATAATCAACCTCGAAAAACCTTTTTCTGAACGCTGCTGGGGGAAATAAGCCCGAATGCCCCCATTGTACGCAATCGTGATCCCCCTCAGAGGAAGTGCCTCAAAATTAGCCACCCACCAACAGGGATCCCAGCCAGCGTTCCCGAATCTGGGTGATCAACTCGCGGATAGGCTGTTGGTTGACACGGTAGCTGATGGGATGGGCAATCAGGCGAGCTGTACTCTCGAATAGGCAGTCTCGCTCAATCAGGCCGTTTTCCCTCAGGGTGCGCCCTGTGGCTACCAAGTCGACGATGGCATCGGCCATGCCGGTGAGGGGGGCCAACTCCACCGAACCATAGAGAGAGATAAGCTCCACCGGCAAATCCAGGCGGTCAAAATACTCCCGGGCGCAGCCGACAAACTTAGAAGCCACGCGGGCATGAGCAGGCAACTGAGCTGCCGAGTGGTAGGGGCTATCTTGGGGAAGGGCCACCGACATGCGACAGTGGCCAAATTGGAGATCCAACAGGTGGGCCACCCGCGCTTCGGTGCCGGCATAGCGCTCCCGCAAGACGTCGTAGCCGACAATGCCCAACTGCGCCTGCCCGTACTCCACGTACACCGGCACATCGTGAGTGCGCACCAGCAGCGCTTCGTAGCGTTGTCCGTTCAGCCGGGTGGGGGATTCAATCCGCAGCAGGCGATTGCCGGGATCCAAAAAACGACTGAAATCGATCCCCACCTGCTGCAGGCATTGAATGGCCTCAGGCAGCAAGGCCCCCTTGGCCAGGGCAATCGTGATGGGTGGGCTGTCGGGACGGCCATCCAGCATCTTTTTCAGCATCTACATCTACATCTGACCTTGATCTGATCTTGGGCCGGAAGTAATTGGTATGAACAAACACAAGAATCTCGGGATCCCCGCCTGCCGAGTGGACTCCTGGTAGAGACGGGTTAGAACGAGGGGCCTAGGGGGAAACATCAGCGAGAATGCCCAGAGACAGGCCGGCAGCAAGCGGGCTCTCCCAGAAAAGCAAGCCCCCTTGATTGTAGGGGATCGGAATCCCGGCAGCGATTCCCCAGCCTCTTGAAAGCCCCACCGGTTCTCCAGAATGCCTGGGATGTTGACATACTCCCCTGCCTAAAGGCAGGGGATTCTTGACGCTTCACAGACCGATGCCAGCAAGCTGGTCTTACTAGGACTCCGTCCCGCTGGCGCGAACAGTCTCCACCTCCGTTTTGGAGTCGGGCGCTCGCCTTGGCGGCGCGGAGCGCTTTGCCCCATCCCGACTTGCTCGATATTTTCAGAAGCCACCTCATCCCGGTCATGGACTGCTCCACAACCATCGCAGACCACCACCCGAGTGGCAAAGACCGCAACAGCGTTTCCAGCTTGCAAGCGCACTTGGTGTTTGTCACCCAATACAAACGCAGGATACTAAGGTTTGGACTTAATTGCGGCAGCATTTAAGAGCGTTGCCCAATCGATGGATTTTGGGATTTTAGAGTTTAACGGTGGAGCAGACCATGTTCATCTTTTGATTTTCTACCCACCTAAGTGGTCTTTTTCCGGATGGTTAACGCCCTCAAGGGAGTCTCCAGCCGCAGGTACGGGCAGGCTAAGTTTCCCAAGCCCTACGGCAAAACCGCCTTGTGGAGTCCTAGCTACTTTGCATCAGGTGTGGGTGGTGCTCCCCTGCAAGTCTTAGTTGCCTACATTCAAAACCAAGAAGAGCCGCCCTGTCGCGTCAGCGGGCCCTAGGCCTTAAGGGCGGGGTTTTAGACCCAGTTTTCTGATAAAAGACTGTTAACACAAACGCTCTCAGTGCAGAGCCATCGTCAGCAGCCCCTGCTGCCCCAGCAACACCTCCCGCAACAGGGTAACCAGGCCCACCCAAACCACAGGGGCCATGTCCACACCTCCCAGCGGCGGGATCAGGCGGCGGGTCGGGCGTAACAGAAACTCCGTCAGGCCGACCACCAGCGAGTAGGGCAACCGGGAAGTATCCAGTTGTGGATACCACGACAGAAAGATGCGCAGCACAAACAAGATGGTGTAAAGCGCCAGCAGCGGGCCAAGCACCCAGGCAGTGAATATCGGCAGCATAGATTTTGCAGCAACCAGGCTTTAGGGAATACTCTGGATCCATTCTGCTCTGGCTGGGAGCAACCTGTCGGGATCCCGAAGATGCTCTGGGGAATGCAGACGCTCGGCCCGAGTCAACCCACAACTTTTTTAGACTTTAACTGCGTTCCCGAATATTCCCGAAAATAGCCTTGCTGCAGGGCGGCAACCGTGAAGACTAGCGTCATAATAGTCGTATCTTGCTGGACTTCGGGCAGGGATCCCATGCAGGGAAAACTACAAGAGATCGATATCCGCAGCATCCTTCAGCTCATCGAGCTGGGCCAGCGCACCGGTGAGCTTTTCGTAGAGGCCAGCCCCTCTGCCTACTGGTTTGTCTTTTTCCTGAATGGACGAATCATCTACGCCTCTGAAGCAGAAGGGAACATCGCCCGCCTCAAAGACTACTTGCGCCGGTTCAAGGTGGAAGCTGCCCTTGAGGAAATTCAAATTCCCCACAAAGCTGCAGTCAACGCTCCCGAATACAACCGCCTCTGGTCTTTGCTGGAAAGCCACAAGCTCAACCCCAACCAGGGCAAGCAAATCCTGCTGGGCATGGTGCGGGAAGTCCTCTTCGACCTGCTTAGCCTCCACCACGGCTCCTTCATTTTCGAGGCTGGATCCCCCCTGGCCCCCCAGTTGACCACCTTCCCCGTCACCCCCCTGCTCACCGAGATCGTAGCCCAAGTGCAGGAGTGGAAAAAACTGCACCCCTACATCCAAGCTCCCAACCAAGCTCCCACCATTCTCAACCCCATTCCTCTGCAGCAACACTTGCCGGCCCCCGTCTTCAAGGCCCTAAGCGAATGGTCGGATGGCAAAACCAGCATTCGCCAGATGAGCCGCTACTTGGGCCGAGATACCCTCACAGTGGCCAAGGCCATCTATCCCTACGTCCGCCAAGGGGTCATTCAACTGTCCGAGCCCGTCTTGATCGTGGAGCCCAAGCCCAGCCGTCCCCTCAAACCCAGCGATAAGCCCAGCCACATCCTTTGCATCGACGATTCTATGGCCATCCAAAAAACCGTAGAGTTCATCCTGCAAAACGAGGGCTACCAGGTCACCACCATCGGCAATCCTCTCAAAGCCTTGGGACAGGTGTTTCTCCTCAACCCAGATATGATCCTCTGTGATGTGGCCATGCCCAAGTTGGATGGGTATGAGCTGTGCGCCATGTTGCGCAAATCCAGCCAGTTCCGCGAAACCCCCATGATTATGCTGACCGGCAAGGATGGCTTCACCGATCGGATTAAGGCCCGCATGGCCGGAGCCAACGAGTTTTTGAGCAAACCCTTTGCGGAAAAGGAGTTGTTGACCATTGTTGAATCCTACGTAGGCCCTCCCCCCAAACGGGGCGGTGGCGAATAGGCGTTGGGGCAGCCAAAATGTTGGCACAGAGGACTGTGGGCGGGGTACTGGACAGAAGAGTGGCCTCACCGAAACAATAGGGGTAGCATGGCCGACTTGGAGCCATGGAGCCGGGTGAGGTTAGAAGGCGAAATCTCAGTCAAAGCAGCCCGACGGTTGCGCGGGAGTGCAAAAGGAGCAAGACGGCGATGAGCAAAGTGCTGGTGGTGGATGACAACCGTACCTACCTGGAGACCATTTCCAGCTTGCTTTCCGAGAACGGTTTGGAAGTCTCCACAGCAACAGACGGCGTAGAGGCGATGGAGCTCATTCGTCAGCAAAAGCCTGATGTGGTGGTGCTGGATATTGTCATGCCGCGCATGAACGGCTACGAGGTATGCCGGGAAGTGAAGGGGGATGAGAGCACCAAGCACATTCGCATCGTCGTGTGTTCCACCAAAGACCAGACCTTTGATATCGAGTGGGCCAGGCGCAACCAGGCGGATGCCTATGTAACCAAGCCCTTTAAGCCCCAAGAGCTCCTGGCGACCATCAAACATCAATTGCGGGAGATGAATCGGAAATGAGTCGCGTTTTGGTGGTGGAAGATAGCCAATCCCAGCGGGAGATGATCAGCAAGCTGCTGCAGGAAAACGGCTTCGAGGTGATGACTGTGGAAGACGGGGTGGAGGCCGTAGAGGCGGTGAAGCAAAACAAACCCGACCTGATCGTGCTGGACATCGTCATGCCGCGCATGAACGGCTATGAGGTGTGCCGTCTTCTCAAGGCCGACCCTCTCACCCAAAAAACGCCCATCGTCATGTGTTCTTCCAAGGGCGAAGAATTTGACCGCTACTGGGGGATCCGCCAGGGAGCGGATGCCTACATTGCCAAGCCTTTCCAGCCCCGGGAACTGGTGGGTACGATTAAGCAATTACTGAGAGGCTGAGAGCTGCCCCTTCTGCTTCCACGCCTTTCGGTAGGTCCTGAGAACGACTCTGCGTTTTAAGCAGGGAGGGGGGCGGGATCAACAGTCCACAAGACTATCCATGCGGGGGAGCATCATGCTGGGGGATCTGGATTTATTGATGGGGGATGAAACCCAGGAACTGCGGGAGATGGAGGCTCCCGAAGGTGAGCTATTCCTAAAGTTCAAGATTGCCACCGGGGAGGAATTCGCGCTGCCAGCGGTATCGGTTGTGGAGGTGATGAGCATTGGCCCAGAGAAAATCACCCCCATGCCCAATGTCGCTCCGGTTTTGCTGGGCACGCTGAATTTGCGGGGCGAGATCATCTGGGTTGCAGACCTAGGGCAATTTTTGGGGATCAGCCCGCCCCTGAACATCGACCGAGCCGAGATTCCTGTGGTGGCCGTGATGGATCAACAGGATTTGATCATGGGCTTGGCTGTGGATTTAATTGTGGGTATGGAGTGGCTGAAGACTGAACTGGTGCGGCCTGCCCTCACGGCTCCTGAGTCCATGGCTCCTTTTTTGCGAGGGGAATGGGTGGTGCCCGGAACGGGATCGCGCTTGCCATTGCTGGATCAGTCGGCCATCCTGCGATCCAATCGTTGGGGTTGACAGACGGCCCCCTGGGAGCTCAGCGGGAGGAAAGTGTATAGTTCCTATCAAAGATCCAAGCTAACTCCAGCCACAATGGGGAAAGTTGGACCAAATCTATCCCCTACCGATGCGTATCGAGGCTGTTGAGGGTAAGCCCTGAGACGGCGGCAGAAAGGCCCACTCTTGCTTGACTGAATGTGGAAAAGGGGGGATAGCCTGCATCCATGGGGTTTTGAGGTGTTGGGGGCGTTCCGTTTGCATCTGTGTTGACGCGTGAACAGAGGTAGGCAAGCAGTGAAGGGAGGATCCATGGTTCCGAGCGCGAACAGTCAGAGAGACTACACCGATGCGATGGCCGCCTTTTGGCAGGGAGACTACGTCCGGGCGGTGCGGTTGTTCAACCAAGTGGCTGCTGCTCAACCGCAAGATACTGCTGTCAAGCTGCTGCTGGCTTCAGCACAAAAACAAGCTGGGCAGTTGTTGGAAGCTCGCCAAACCTACAACACCATTTTACAAACAGCCAGTGATCCCGATGAGCTGGAGTCGGCCCGGAAGGGTCTAGAAGAGCTGTTGCAAATGGCACCGGAGCTGGCGGATCTTCCCGATTCCCCAGAAGCGGACGAGTTTCGCTCTCCAGATGAGTTTGCCCGTGGGTCGGATGCCTTTTCGGAAGAGGCTTTCTCTGCTCCCGATCCCTTCTTGCAGTTCGAGGGAATGGGGGAAGAAGAGTCGGATCCCTTCGCTCAAGATCCGTTTCCGCTGGAGGCGGACAGCCTTAGCGGCGATGGCGAAGTCTTCATGGGAGAAGAGAGATTTGGGGATCCCTTTGAGACCGGCCTGCAAATGCCGGGAGCTGATCCATTGGGTTCATCTTACCAGATGCCAACCCATTCTCGGGTAACACCACCGGCCACCTCGCGACGGGTAGGCTCGGAAGAGGGCGGGCCTCAAACCGATCCGGTGGTCGAAGATGACTTTGCCTTCCTCAACGAGTTCGATCGAGAGCATCTGGAAGCCCTAGAAGGCGACTCCGACTCCATTACGCAGTTGGCCGGCGATGCCGATTTTCCCGATGAGATGGGCTTCTCCCTGCCCGGTCTTGAGGAAGAGGAAGGGGGATCCCTGGAAGAAAGCCTGCCGACCGAATTGGCTGCCCCCATGAGTGAGCCGATCCCCGCTCCCGACGAAGATACTGCCAGTCCCAGGCCTAGTCTTTTCGATCTTGACGAGCTAGACAGCCTGGATCGCGAACTTGCCGGCATGGATGGCGGTGAGCCGGTGGGTGCCTTCCGCCCAGATGAGGGGGCGACCGGGGGGATGAGCCCAATGGCGGAGACCGGTAGCGGAGCGGCCCAAGTTCTGCAGCCTCAACGTCTGCCCACGGCCTCACTCCCCATCCCCAGTGCAGGCGAACAAGGGGCAAGAACCTCTGCCGGGATCGCCAACCGACCGATTGGGGATCGGCAATTGGCCATAGCGCTTATCCAAGGAGCGGTGAGCTTGGCTGCCGGGCTGGCGATTGGCCTTGGGATCCCGGCCAACGGGGGAGCTCGCTTGATTGCCGGGGTGATTGGAGGCGGGCTGATCGGCACAGGAGCAGGGGTTATCCTTGGAGCCAGCAGTGCCAAACAAATTCGCTCCACCGCCCAAGAGCTGGCCGGCCACTTTGCCGCCTTGGCCCAGGGGAATTATTCAGTACGAGCCACAGCCAACACCCACGATGAGCTGGGGCGCTTGGCCGACAGCTTTAACCAGATGGCGGCTGCCCTTGAAGCCAACTTCGCCGAACTGAGCCAGCGGGCTGCCGAGCAAGGGCAAGCTAAGGAAGACCTACAGCGCCAGGTGATTCGCCTGCTGGACGACGTGGAAGGGGCTGCCCGTGGAGACCTGACGGTGCGGGCAGAGGTGACTGCCGACGTGCTGGGGGCTGTGGCCGACTCCTTTAACCTGACCATTCGCAGTCTGCGAGACATTGTCAGCCAGGTGAAGCGGGCCGCCGCCGCCGTGAACGATGCCGCCTTGCAGAACGAGGACTTTGCCCGCAGCCTCTCTGCCGATGCTTTGCGCCAGGCGGAGGAGATCTCCAACTCCCTCAACTCCATTCAGGAGATGACGGACTCCATTCAACAGGTGGCCAGCAACGCCCGCGAAGCGGCCAACGTGACTGCCCAAGCCACAGAAGCAGCCGCTCGGGGTGGAGAAGCTGTGGATCGCACGGTAAGTGGCATCCTGGAAATTCGCGAAACCGTGGCAGAAACCACCCGCAAAGTGAAGCGATTGGCGGAATCCTCGCAGGAAATTTCCAAAATTGTGGCTTTGATCTCTCAAATTGCCTCGCGCACCAACCTGCTTGCCCTCAACGCCAGCATCGAGGCGGCACGAGCCGGGGAATCGGGACGGGGCTTTGCCATCGTGGCCGATGAGGTGCGACAACTGGCCGACCGAGCTGCCAAAGCCTCGAAGGAGATCGAGCAGATCGTGTTGCAGATTCAATCGGAAACCGGCAACGTGATGACGGCTATGGAAGAAGGCACCCAACTGGTGATCGAGGGGACGCGGCGGGCCGAGCAGGCCAAGAACAGCCTGGACGAGATTATCGAGGTCAGTCGCCGGATCGACGAGTTGGTGCGGGCGATCTCTCAGGCCACTGTGCAACAGACGGAAACCTCTCGCTCTGTGGCGCAGGTGATGCAATCGGTGGAGTTGACCGCCAACGAGACCTCTAAGGAGGCGCAGAAGGTGGCAGCTTCGCTACAACAGTTGGTGAGCATTGCCCGTGAGCTGCAAACTTCTGTCGGTCGGTTCCGGGTTGGGGATGAATGAGCAAATTTGCTGTTTTGAGGGCATTCTAGGGGCAAGGATCCCCATGAAGGAGAAGTCCCCGCTCTTCAATGGCAGTGGGATCCCCCTGTTGCAACTGTTGGCCGGACTTTTCGCCCAGGCGAGCCTCACCCTGTCCGGTCTGTTATTACTGAATGAAAACTTGTGGGCTGTAGGAAGGGCCTCCTGCCATGAATGAAGAAGCACAGAAGCGGATCCTCAGTTATTTCATCGAAGAAGCCCGCGACCACTTGGCAACGATTGAACAAGTGCTCCTCAGCCTGCGGGACAGCATGAGCGATCCCGAGCTGATCAACGAGCTGTTCCGAGCTGCTCACTCCATCAAGGGGGGAGCTGCCATGCTGGGTCTCACCAGTATCCAACGGACGGCCCACCGCATGGAAGATTTTTTTAATATCTTTCGCTCTCGCCCAGGCGGAGTGCCCGTCGATCAGCACCTGGAAACCCTGCTGCTGCGGGCCTTTGATGGGCTTTCGATGTTGTTGGAGGAGCTGCAGAGCCCCCGCGGCCTCACCCAGGAAGTCAGCAACACCACCCTGGCGGAATTGGAGCCGGTTTTTCAAGAGACCGAAAGGCACATTCAAAATCTTCTCGGCGAGGGCCCTGTCTCAGCTCCCGTCTCGCCGCCGGCGGTTCGCACCCTGCAGCAGGACATGGCGGAGGTGGTGCCGCAGCAGTTGCGCCAGATGCTGGAGCTGTTTAAACAACGGGATCAGGCAGATGTCCGAGAGCGTTTGGTGGCGGCGAACGCCGTTCTCAAGGAGATCGGGCAAGTCCATCATCTGGCGGGCTGGCAACAGTTGACGGAAACCTTCGAGCAAGCCCTGGGCAACCCCGATGCCGACCTGCGAACTTTGGCTTTGGTTGCCTTGCGGGATTTGAAGCAAGGGCAGCAGCTTATCTTGGCCGGCAAGCCTGAGCAGGTTGCCCCTTCTTCAGAATTGCAACAATTGGCTCGCCCTGCCGCCCCTCCTGCCCCGCCGGATCCCCTTGAGGTGGTGGTGCATCAGCAGATCCCGGCCTTGTTGCGCCAGATGTTGGAACTCTTCAAACGTCCCGACGACCCAGCCACTCGACCGGCCCTGCAAGCGTTGGCGCAATCTTTGCAGGATTTGGGGCAATCCTCGGCTCTGGAACTGGGGGGCTGGACAGATTTGACCCGCTTGATCGGCGAGATTTTGGCGGATCCCGGCCAGGATTTGCGACAACTGGCCCTGCCGGTGCTGCGAGATCTGAAGCAAGCGCACCAAGCTCTGGCCGGCGGAGCGGCAAACACCATCCGACCCTCGGCTGAGTTGCTGGCTTTCCGCCCTGTTCCGGCAGCCCCTGAAGAGCCAGAAGTCCCTGAGCCCTTCGACCTTGGCCTTGCTTGGGGGTCTGAGGCAGAGCCGTCATTCCCAGAACCTGGGGGTGCCCCAGAGGATTGGGCTGCGGCTGCTGGGATCCCTGCGAAGGAAAGCGCTGCCCCCGATCTGAGCTGGGAAGCTGAGCCGGTGCCAGAGGCGGTAACCCTCGCCGAGACCTCTTTTGATGGAGATGAGCTCGGAGCCGACCGGTTGCCGGAGCAGGAGAGCGCAGAGACAAGCTGGGATCTGGTGGCAGAGCAGACCTCATCCCTTGGGGAAGCGGGCACCAGCGGAGCGGAGCTCTATGCCACCCCCTTGGATCTGGAGGAAGAAGCCACCTCGGCCTTTGACGAGCTGTTCGCCAACGCAGAAGCGCTGTCTGATATTGAAGAGTTCCCAACAGAGCTGATCCCTCCTTCTCCTGAGCCCCTCTCCCAGACCTTTGAGGATCTGAGCCCAAGGTTGGACGAGGAGAGAGCCGAGGCAGATCTAGCGGAGCTGTTTGCCGAAGTGGTGAGTGAAGAGACGGAGGGGTTTGTCTCTGCTGAGCTCGCCTGGGATGCTGGACAGGAGCCGACTGACCGGAGCGCTGCTGCGGACATGAGCGAGGGATCCGGCTTTGTCCCAGACGCAGCCGCAAGTGCTGGGGTAGAGGCGCTATTCGAGATTGAGGAACTTCCCGTAGAGAGCGCCTCCCGGCAAGAAGGGTCTCAGCTTCCTGACGTTGAGGCCGTTCCCGCTGGTGAGCCGGAGGCCGATCTTTGGGCGGCTGAGCCGTCTCCACCCCTTCAAGAGACCCTTGAGGATGGGGAAATCGCAGCAGATCTTTGGGCTGAATTTCCCGCAGACATCCAGCCGGAGGATTTTTCCATCCCAGCAGATCATCTGGCAGAGTCGGGTTCCGACGAGGTGGGATCCCTGGGGTTTGCTGACCCTGCTGTCTTTGATGCTGCCGAAGACAGCCTGGAAAGCCTTTTTCCCACCCCTGCGGCAGAAGCCGATCCGGCTTGGTCGATGCCCGAAGTCGGTGAACCTTCCGTATTTTCTTTGGACATTGCCGAGGCTGAGCAGCTTGGGGATCTCGCTGTTGGCGAACCCTTCCCCACGTTGGACGAGCTTGCCTCTCTACCCGACATGGCCAACGAGCCGACGGAATCGGAAATTCCAGACTTCAGGGCTGAGCTGAGCCTTGGGGATCTCTTTGCCGGTGAGACCCTCGAGGAGGACTCCATCCCGCTAACCCAATCAGAAGCCGGGGACACAGCAGAAGCCCAAGAGTGGGCGCTTCTGGAGAATCTGTTCCCGGTGCAGGAGGAGTCTTTCGCGGAGCTGCAACCCACGGCTGAGGAGACAGCCACCCCTTCCCCGGAGATCTCCTTCGACCGCCTCGATGCTCTGTTTAGCCAGGAATCCGACGCAGAAGGACTGAGCCTGGCAGCCGGCGGATCCCTCTCGGCCATGGATGCCGATGGCGGTCGCGCTAGCGGAGCGGAGCTCTACGACCAGGTGGATCTGGATGAGTTGAGCCGGTTCTTGGCAGAAGGGGAAGCGCTCCAGGAAGAGACCCCCTTGGATTTTGCCACCTTCCTGGGCGACACAGAGGCTTTGCAAGCGAGCAGCCTGGCCGAAGCGCCCGTGTCCGAGCCAGAGCCGCTTGATGCTGCAGTGGAGGAGGACAGTGCCCCCCAACCTGCGGAGGACGACCTGGAAAGCCAGTTGGCCAGCCTGTTTGCAGAGGATGAATCCTTGGCTGTTCCTGTTGGCCAGGCTGAGACCCCAGAGGAAGAAGCGCTGGAAGCTGCTCCGGCTCCCCGTTTGGACGATTTGGCAGCTCTTTTCGATGCTGCTGAACCGGCGGCGGCTTTTGAGGAGACATTTGCTCCCACCCTAGAGCCTGCTGCTGCAGTGCCGGGCGAGGCTGGAAGCGATTTTGAAGCCCAACTGGAGTCTCTCCTGGGGGATCTCGATCGCGTCAGCGGTGCGGAGCCCTTTGTAGCTCCCAAAGCGCCTGCCGCTGCTCCTACACCTTCACCATCTGTTGCTGCTCCCGCTCCGGCGGTGACTGGGCCAACCTCACGGCGAGCTGCTGCCCTCAGCAACCCCGTGATGCGGGTGGAAGTACGTCACCTCGACTCCATCAACAACCTGGTGGGAGAGTTGGTGGTCATCCGCAACAGCATGGAGCAAAACCAAACCCGTCTGCGCCAGTTTCTGGATGGCCTACTGGGCCGTGTGCAACAGCTAGGGGATCTGGGCCAGCGCATGCGGGATCAGTATGACCGCTCTCTGTTGGAATCGGCTTTGTTCTCCAGCCGCAGCGGCTCAGCCTATGGCGGCACGGTGACGGTGGGCTTCGGTCGAAATGGCGAGGGATCCACCCGAGGCAGGCGCGGCCATTCCTCCGGCCAAGAGTTCGACAAGCTGGAGATGGACCAGTTTACGGCCTTCCACGCTCTGGCCCAGGAGATCATTGAGCTCATCGTGCGGGTGCGCGAGTCCTCCTCCGACATCGAGTTTGCCGTGGATGAGGCAGAGCAGATTACCCGCCAATTTCGCCAGGTGACCACCCAACTGCAAGAGGGCCTGAACCGGGCGCGCATGGTGCCCTTCTCGCAAGTTGCCGATCGGTTGCCCCGCGCCATTCGGGATCTCTCCATCAAAACGGGCAAGCAGGCCAGCCTGGTGGTGGAGGGACGCGACACCCTTATCGACAAGGCCATCCTGGAGGAGCTCTATGACCCGATGACCCATCTGGTGAACAACGCTCTGGTTCACGGGATCGAGCCCCCTGAGGAGCGTCGCCGGGCGGGCAAACCCCCTGAGGGCAAGATCGTCGTCAAAGCCTTCTATCAGGGCAACCAGACGATCATCATCGTCTCGGACGACGGCGCCGGGATCCCGGTGGAGAAAGTCAAGGCCAAAGCTCAAAGGTTGGGGCTGCTGGCGGAACAAGCCGACGAGGACGAAGTGTTCAACGTTCTCTTCCACCCCGGCTTCAGCGTTCGCGAGGCCAGCGAAGTGGACGATCTGGCCGGTCGGGGGGTTGGCTTGGATGTGGTGCGCCGCAACATCACCGATCTGCGCGGCAGTATCCAAGTGGATTCTGTGCGGGGCAAAGGAACCACCTTTACCATCCGCCTCCCCCTCACCCTGAGCATCTCCAAGGCCATGGTGTGTGTCAGCGACAAAGCCCTGATCGCCTTCCCCCTGGATGGCGTGGAGGAGATGCTGGATGTTCCTGCCGACGAAGTTCAGCCGGATGAGCAGGGGCGGCCCTCAATTCTCTGGCGGGATCAGCGCCTTCCCTTCCAGCCCCTCTCGAATCTGCTGGCCTACAGCCGCAGCCACAGCCGCAGCCGTTCTGAGGTGTACAGCATCACTCAGGATGAGGGCATCATTCCCATTGTCATCCTGCAAAGTGCCGGTCAGTATGTTGCTCTGCAGGTGGACAGCTTTGTGGAAGAGCAGGAAATCGTGATCAAGCAACTGCGCGGGCCTGTGCCCAAGCCGCCGGGCATTTCTGGGGCAACGGTGTTGGGGAACGGGCGGGTGCTGCCGATTGCCGACATCATCGAGCTGGTGGACATAGCCCACGGTCGCCGTCGGGATCTCAACCGCTTCTGGCTGGATCACCGGGATGAGGAGCCGACCCCGGAAGAGGTGCGTCAGACCACGGTGCTGATCGTGGACGACTCGATTACCGTTCGGGAGCTGCTCTCAATGTCTTTCCAGAAGGTGGGCTACCGGGTGGAACAGGCGCGGGATGGCCAGGATGCCTGGGAAAAGCTGCGCGGCGGCCTGCCCTGCGACCTTATCTTCTGCGACATCGAGATGCCGCGCATGGACGGCCTAGAGCTGCTCACCCGCCTGCGAGAAGACAGCAACTTCAAGCATCTTCCGGTTGCCATGCTCACCTCGCGGGGGGCAGAACGGCACCGGCAAACAGCACGGGAACTGGGAGCAACTGCCTACTTCACCAAGCCCTATCTGGAAGAAGAGCTGCTCAGCGCTGCTGCCCGCATGCTGCGAGGAGAACAGTTGTTGGCGCCTAACCCAACTTCCCAATCACAACAGTAGTGCAGTTCTGGACGGGGTGCTGTAGGCATGGCACTCTTGTATCAGCGGGTGCCGAACAGGCGATCCCCTGCATCTCCCAGGCCGGGGATGATGTACCCGTGCTCGTCTAGGCCATCGTCTACAGCAGCGGTATAAATCGGCACATCCGGGTTCTGTTTGTGGAAATGTCGGATCCCTTCTGGGGCGGCCACCAGGCAAATGAAGCGGATCGACTTGGGTCGAGTTTGGCGTAGGCGTGCCACAGCCGCTGCTGCCGAATGGCCGGTGGCCAACATCGGATCCACCACCAGCACCTCACGATCCTCGATATCGGTGGGCACCTTGAAGTAGTACTCGATGGGGATCAGGGTATGGGGATCCCGATACAAGCCGATATGCCCCACCCGTGCTGATGGGATCAGCTCCAGCATGCCGTCGAGGAGCCCTTGGCCGGCCCGCAGGATCGAGACCAGCACCAGCTTTTTCTCTGCCGCCAACATCGGCGCCAACATTGGGGCCATCGGGGTTTGAATGGGCTGCAGCTTGAGGGGCAAATCGCGGGTCACCTCGTAGGCCATCAAGAGGCTGATCTCCCGCATCAGCGCCCGGAAGTCGGCGGTTGTGGTTTCAACACGGCGCATGAGGCTGAGCTTGTGCTGTACCAGAGGGTGATCGATGGTAATCACCTGGGCCGCCATGCTGTGCTCCTGAGATAAAGGGATCCCGTGATGGATGTCAGAATAGCAGAAGCGCTTGCCCCCCCGGTGGGCCGAAGGCTTTGTCTGCTTGCTGTTGTCAAGGGGAGTAATCAGTGCAGATCCGCTTTGCTGTGGTGAGCGATCCCCACGTCACCCTTCCTTCTACCCTTTGGGATCACCCCAGCCGGTTTCACTTGGTAGAGGTGAGCATTCCGGCTCTGGAACAGGTTTTGCAGCATCTGGTGCAGTTGCCTTTGGATTTTCTGCTGTTGCCGGGGGATCTGACCCAGCATGGGGAGCCGGAAAACCATGCGTGGCTGGCGGAGCGGCTGGCTCGGCTGCCCTTTCCGGCTTTTGTGGTGCCCGGCAACCACGATGTGCCCCAGCCCAAGGCCAACGGGCGCTCCATCGGTTTGGCTGATTTTCCCCGCTACTACCAAGCTTTTGGCTATGAGGACGGGCAGTCTTTGGATTACAGTCGGCTGTTGCGGCCAGGGATCCGTTTAATCGGCCTCAATTCCAACCATTTCGATGCTCAGGGTCAATTGGTGGGGTGTCTAACCCCGGAACAACTGGCCTGGCTGGAGAAGGAATTGGCGGCAGCCAAAGAAGAGCTGGTGCTGCTGATGGTGCATCACAACGTGGTCGAGCATCTGCGCGGGCAGTCTCTCCATCCCTGGGGGCGTCGCTACATGCTGGACAATGCCTCCCAATTGCGGCGGCTGCTACAAACTTATGGCGTGCAACTGGTGTTCACCGGACATCTGCACATCCAGCACATCGCCCGGCGAGGAGGGGTTTACGACATTACCACCGGCTCGTTGGTCAGCTTTCCCCATCCCTACCGCCTTGTCGAGATCCGGTCGGATCGAGAGACCGGGATCCAAGTCCATATCCAAAGCTACCGGGTGGGATCCCTGCCGGATTGGCCCGATTTGCAGGCGTTCTCGCGAGAATGGATGGCCCAGCGCAGTGAACCAGCGGTGGTTAAGTTTTTAACTTCTGCGCCGCTGAATCTGCCTCTGGAACAAGCACAAGCCTTGGCCCCACGATTGCGCTACTTTTGGGCAGCAGTAGCTGCCGGGGATCCAGACTTCACTTTCCCCGACTTTCCCCAGCCAGCAGGCCGATTTCTGGAGCGTTTCAGCCGTTGCTTTCGCTGCCCGCCTGATAACCAGGCCCAGCTTCAGTTCGCTTCCAATTTCTTTTCCAATTTCTAGGGATCCCCCCGAAGGGGGAACTCGTAAGTCCCGTCCGAACGCGCGTAGGCTAAAGGCCAAGTTTCCAATTTCTAGGGATCCCCCCGAAGGGGGAACCCTCGCTACCTGATGCATTTGACCCGTACTACATGCGGTACGTTTCCAATTTCTAGGGATCCCCCCGAAGGGGGAACATTCAATACATAAGCTAAGAATGCTTCATGATGAGTTGTTTCCAATTTCTAGGAATCCCCCCGAAGGGGGAACACCGCTTTCGAGGCCGCGGCTATGTCCAGATCACAGTTTCCAATTTCTAGGAATCCCCCCGAAGGGGGAACGAGGACAAGAGGATCCGGTGGTACACCTAAGTCGGGGTTTCCAATTTCTAGGAATCCCCCCGAAGGGGGAACCCCAAGGGCTCCAGTTTAATTTTACAAATCACGACGAATACTGTTTCCAATTTCTAGGAATCCCCCCGAAGGGGGAACTTGGTGGGGAGATTTCTATGGCAATAATGATTCGCTTCAGAATGTTTCCAATTTCTAGGAATCCCCCCGAAGGGGGAACCTTAGAAAAACCCCATATACTCCCTTAAATTGAGTAATAGTTTCCAATTTCTAGGAATCCCCCCGAAGGGGGAACTTCCTTATCAAAGAGGAAGGAACCGCCAGTGGCGAAGTGTTTCCAATTTCTAGGAATCCCCCCGAAGGGGGAACACCTTAGTGAGTCGCTGGGAACTCTGTCCGAAAGCCGAAAAGCGTGTTTCCAATTTCTAGGAATCCCCCCGAAGGGGGAACGATCGTTAACGTCCAATGGATCCCTCCAGTAGGTGTTTCCAATTTCTAGGAATCCCCCCGAAGGGGGAACAGTAAGGTTTTTCTGCTTTTGTTTGGATCGTATGGATAGTTTCCAATTTCTAGGAATCCCCCCGAAGGGGGAACTTTTAGGGTAGTTGTACGCCTGTCGTCTTATTGCTACGGTTTCCAATTTCTAGGAATCCCCCCGAAGGGGGAACCGATCCCGTCGGCACGTTCCGAAAGACTGGCTGGTGTTTCCAATTTCTAGGAATCCCCCCGAAGGGGGAACCTGCTAACTAAGCTAGACAAAGCTCAGGCCAAAGGTGTTTCCAATTTCTAGGAATCCCCCCGAAGGGGGAACGGGTGTTGTTTCTACCCTGATAAGGGAGGTAATTATGGAGTTTCCAATTTCTAGGAATCCCCCCGAAGGGGGAACTGTACATACAACCCTCCCTTATCAGGGTAGAAACAACACCCAGGTGAAAGTTTCCAATTTCTAGGAATCCCCCCGAAGGGGGAACAATAAAAAGGCTGCCGTATTGTCGGCTTTTGTCTAGTGTTTCCAATTTCTAGGAATCCCCCCGAAGGGGGAACGACGTCTCTTTGTCGCGGCGGGAAACAGTCTCAAAGTGGGTTTCCAATTTCTAGGAATCCCCCCGAAGGGGGAACGTGTTGTTTCTACTCCGTAAAGGGAGGCTTTAACCATGTTTCCAATTTCTAGGAATCCCCCCGAAGGGGGAACAGAAGGGAGGATGTATGTTTACAATGGCTGAACTTCTACAAAGTTTCCAATTTCTAGGAATCCCCCCGAAGGGGGAACGGAGTCCGAGTGTCGGACGGTTCCAGGTTGTTGGGGTCACGTTTCCAATTTCTAGGAATCCCCCCGAAGGGGGAACTACTATGTGGTGGTGTATTACACTAATGATGGATGGGTGTTTCCAATTTCTAGGAATCCCCCCGAAGGGGGAACCCAACTAAGAATGCGCTGAAGTTGTCCATCGGACAAGTTTCCAATTTCTAGGAATCCCCCCGAAGGGGGAACATGTATATTCCGCAATCCAGCACAACGAGTGGGCATGTTTCCAATTTCTAGGAATCCCCCCGAAGGGGGAACACTCGCTTTTGCTTCCAAGGCTGGGTTGTTAACAGCCAGTTTCCAATTTCTAGGAATCCCCCCGAAGGGGGAACTTATCAGGATCTAGCGTTATGTATTGCGTAAACTGTTTAATATCCTGTTTCCAATTTCTAGGAATCCCCCCGAAGGGGGAACTTCATTTTGTACCTCCCTTCACGGGATAGAAAGAACGTTTCCAATTTCTAGGAATCCCCCCGAAGGGGGAACGGGAATCTCTGCTGAGAACGCTTCCTCATGAGATCAGTTTCCAATTTCTAGGAATCCCCCCGAAGGGGGAACGTTTATGAAGTCTTCCAAGGACGTTGCTACGTCTTTAACGTTTCCAATTTCTAGGAATCCCCCCGAAGGGGGAACTTCTATTCGATTGTGGTATTTTCAGGTGAAAACTGGTTGACAGGTTTCCAATTTCTAGGAATCCCCCCGAAGGGGGAACGGCCGGTATACTCGACTGCAGGTTTGAAGTCCTGGGTAGTTTCCAATTTCTAGGAATCCCCCCGAAGGGGGAACATGCCAGTACGGCGTACTCCATTTGTTTAGGAGTTTCCAATTTCTAGGAATCCCCCCGAAGGGGGAACTGCACGTTACGTTAATCTAACCTCCCCCAATCAAGGTTTCCAATTTCTAGGAATCCCCCCGAAGGGGGAACCCTACCCTGCAGGTGTCGGATTTGTGTCGGTCACTTTCTGTTTCCAATTTCTAGGAATCCCCCCGAAGGGGGAACATCAATGGCGTGTGCCAGACATAGTAGTAAACTCGTTACCGTTTCCAATTTCTAGGAATCCCCCCGAAGGGGGAACGGCAAGAGTGCCATCTGTCTCGAATGGTTTTCGGTATTTCCAATTTCTAGGAATCCCCCCGAAGGGGGAACTTCCATGTCAAACTCCGATTTTGGCAGGGAATGACGAAACCTGCCTCTATTTCCAATTTCTAGGAATCCCCCCGAAGGGGGAACCAAGTTGGTGGTTCGGACTGTTGACGGGAAAACAATGTACTATTTCCAATTTCTAGGAATCCCCCCGAAGGGGGAACTCCACCCCTATTAAAGCCAAGCAGGGCAAGGGATGCAAGACCCGTTTGCGAGGGATCCGGAAAAAAGGGGGCAAAAAGAGTTTCGGCGAGGGGGTTTTGGGGCCGGAAAGCCTTGTGGCACAAGGCGTCGAGGGATCCGACGAAAGAATGGGCTTTTCCGAGATTTTGAGGGACGCTCGCAGAGGCGTTGATACCGTTTTGGTGTTCTTTTGGAAACATCAGGATCCCTGAGGTTTGGCTAGGCTATCTGTTGGCAGGTGGCGAGCTCCTGCTAGGGTTGCTCGATATGGGAGCGAGGCTCCAGGTGGATGAGGATCCGCGCTGGCCCGTAGCGCTCCTGCAAGAGGCGTTCAACTTCCTCGGTAAGGTGGTGGGCGGACTCAATGTCCTGTGGCTCCACCACCAGGTGCATCTCGATAAAGACCATTTCCCCTGGGATCCCGCGGGAAGTGATGTCATGACAGTCAAGCACGCCTGGCACGCTCAGGATGAGATCCCGCAGGACCTCGGCAGGGATCGCCACCCGATCTGTGAGGTAGGGAAGATTCTCCTGCAGCACTTCCCAGCCGCTTCGGAGCACCAGCAGCGCCACCGGCAAAGCCAGGGCTTGATCCAGCCAAGGGATCCCCCAGTAATGCACGCCGGCCAACCCCAGCAAGACCGTCAGCGTTACCCCAACGTCGCTGAGGGTATGGCGAGCATCGGCCAACAGCAGCGAGCTGGATAGCGCTTTGCCCCAGCGGTGCTCGTAGAGGGTAACAAAGACGTTAATGCCCAACACCCCCACCATCACCCCCAAGGTTAGCTCGTCAATCTGCAGGTGGGGCTGGGGCTCCCAAAACCGCTCCACGGCTGTGCGCAAGATTTCCAGGCTGGCCATCCCCAAAAAGGCAGCGATCCCCAGCGCTCCAATGGCTTCAAACTTGCGATGGCCGTAGGGATGGTCGGCATCGGGCTCTGGCGAAGAAAAGCGCATGGCCACCAAGCCCAAAATGTTGCTGGCGCTGTCGGTGGAGCTGTGCAGGGCATCGGCAATTAGGCTTAGGGATCCCGTCGTCAGCCCCAGGATTAACTTGATCAGAAACACCAGGACATTTAGCCCTAGCGTGACGTACAGCACCCTCTGCACTTGGCGCTGACGGCGGCTGGCTATGGCAGCAGAATCCAGAAAGCTCACTGCAGCTCGGGCGGGGATCCACAGATATCCTGCTTTATTCTGTCACCGACCTCAATAGGGGTAAGGGAGGGTACCCTAAAAGCAAGCTGCTAAGGCTTAGTCAAGTGGCCGCCGATTGGGGAGCGAACTCTGAGTATGCACGTTGCTGTGGTAGGCGCTGGCTATGTGGGCCTGGTAACAGGGGCTTGCCTGGCTCACCTAGGAAATAGCGTTATCTGTGTGGACAACAACCCCGCCAAGATTGAAGGGCTGCAGCGGGGTCGCCTGCCCATCTACGAGCCCGGCCTGGAAGAGCTGGTGCGGGAGGGAACTGCGGCGGGTCGGCTGCACTTTAGCACCGATCTGGGCCTTGGGATCCGGGCCAGCGAGGTGGTGTTTATTGCCGTGGGCACCCCCGCTCTGCCCAGCGGGGAGCCGGATCTGCGCTATGTGGAAGCGGTGGCGCGGGAAATTGGCCAGCACCTGGACGAGCGCTACCGAGTCATTGTCAACAAATCCACCGTGCCCATTGGCTCCGGCGACTGGGTGCGCATGCTCATTCTGGACGGGGCCGCTGAAGCTGCCAAGCAGCGGCTGAGCAGCCGGGAAGTGGGGAGGGATCCTGAGGCCAGATCTCTCACCTTAGAGCTCTCCCCTTGGACGCCGCAGTTTGACGTGGTGAGCAACCCCGAGTTTCTGCGGGAAGGCAGCGCCATCCAAGATACCTTATACCCGGATCGGATTGTGATTGGCTCTAACAGCCCCCACGCCATTGAGATCATGCGGCAGCTTTACAAACCCATCCTCAGTCGCCAGCAGGGTCTGGGCGGGGATCCCGTGCCTTTGCTGGTGACCGACCTGGCTTCTGCCGAAATGATCAAGTATGCCGCCAACGCCTTCCTGGCCACCAAGATTAGCTTCATCAACGAAATGGCCAACATCTGTGAGCGCACCGGCGCCGACATCACCCAGGTGGCGGAAGGGATCGGCCTAGATAGGCGCATTGGCCGCGCCTTTCTCAACGCTGGCATAGGGTGGGGCGGAAGCTGCTTCCCCAAAGATCTGGCGGCTCTTATCCAAACCGCTGCTGACTATGGCTATGAGGCCAAGCTGTTGCAGGCCACGGTGGAGGTTAACCGAGAACAGCGGCAGCGCCTGGTGGAAAAGCTGCAGCAGGCCCTCAAGGTGCTCAAGGGTAAAACCGTTGGCCTTTTGGGCCTCACGTTTAAACCCCACACCGACGACCTGCGGGATGCCCCTTCCCTGACCTTAATCGAGCAGCTCCACCGCCTTGGGGCAAAGGTGAAGGCGTATGATCCCGTTGTGTCCGCTTCAGGGATGCGGGAGGGGTTGGCCCATGTGGTGGTGGAAACGGATGTGTTTCGCCTGGCCCAAGATTGCGATGCCCTGGTGCTGGTGACGGAGTGGCCGGAGTTCTTGTCACTGGATTACCGACGGATTGCAGAGCTCATGCGGCGGCCCTTGCTCATCGATGGCCGTAACTGTCTGGATCGGGAGGCGGTGCAGCAGGCGGGCATAACCCTCATCGGAGTGGGCTGGTAGGCGCTGAGAAACAAGGGGAATTCATGAAAATCTTGGTTACAGGTGGCCTGGGATTTATTGGATCCCACTTGGTAACCCGCCTTCTGCAAGAAGGCCACTGGGTCATTTGCCTGGACAATGGCTCCACAGGCCGGCAGCTCAATGTCCAGGCCCATCTGGACAACCCCGCCTTTCAGCTCATCTGGCACGACGTGGCGGATCCCTTGCCGCCCGCTTTGGCAGAGGCTGGGATCCAGCAGATCTACCACCTGGCTTGCCCCGCTTCTCCCCCCCACTACCAAGCGGATCCCATCCGCACCATCCGCACCAGCCTCTGGGGCACCTACCACCTGCTGCAACTGGCCCAGAAAACGGGAGCGAGGTTCCTGCTGGCCTCGACTTCAGAAGTGTACGGGGATCCCCAAGTGCATCCCCAACCGGAAGACTACTGGGGCCACGTCAACCCCATCGGCCCGCGGGCCTGCTACGACGAATCCAAGCGCTTGGCGGAAACCCTCACCTTCGACTGGCAGCGGCAATACCAGACGGAGATCCGGGTGGCCCGCATCTTCAACACCTACGGCCCCGCCATGCGGGAGGACGATGGCCGCGTGGTGAGCAACTTTATCGTCCAGGCCCTGCGCGGGGATCCCCTGACGGTCTATGGGGATGGATCCCAGACCCGCAGCTTTTGCTACATCTCCGACCTGGTGGAAGGCTTGATCCGGCTGATGAACAGCCCCTACCCCGGACCCTTTAACTTGGGCAACCCAGAGGAGTTCACGATCCTGGAGCTGGCCCAGCAGGTGCTCGCCCTCACCGGCAGCCCTTCTCCCATCGTTTACCGGCCTCTGCCGACGGACGATCCCAGACAACGGCAGCCGGATATTGGCAAAGCCCGCGCCCTCTTGGGTTGGGAGCCTCGGATCCCGCTGCAAGTTGGGCTGCAACAGACCATCCCTTACTTTCGTCGGCGGCTGGGGCTGGAATAACCTTCGGGTGCTCGCGAAATCCCAACCTACTTGAGAACCCTTTCCGCCTCAGCTCGGTTGACCTGGGTGAATGGCTGCCAGCGGCTCCAGTTGGCGGGCTTGCTGTTGCAGCCGACTCACCAACTGCCGACATACCATTTCACACAGCTCAAAGCACATGGGATCCGCAATTTGGTAATAAACACTCACCCCCTTGGGCTGACGGCTGACGATCCCTGCCTGGGTCAGGATCTTGAGGTGCTTGGAAACATTGGCCTGGCCCATACCCGTAGCTTCCAAGATTTGGGTGACGTTCTTGGGCCCCGAGCGCAACTGACACAGGATCTGCAGGCGGTTGGGTTCCGCCAAAACCTTGAAGTACTCTGCCACGCTGTCGAGAACCTGCGGCGTCAGGATTGTGCGACACTCATTCACATCCGCTCTGCTCACCGACTTTTCCCCAATCAACAAACCTGCTTGCGCTGTCCATGCAACTTGATTTTAACACTAGATAGTTATATAGTGTTCCTAGAAAGTCCAAGTTCACGTCGGGCTTTCGATACCAGACAGGAGGGCACTATGCTATTTCGCCAACTGTTCGACGCAGAAACAAGCACCTACACCTATTTAATCGCGGATTTAATCGCGGATCCGACAACTCGCGAGGCCGCCCTGGTGGATCCAGTGCTGGAGCAGGTGGAGCGGGATTTGAAGCTGATTCGGGAATTGGGTCTAACCTTGAAGTACTGCCTGGAAACCCACGTTCACGCGGATCACATCACGGGAACCGGGAAGCTGCGGGAACTGACCGGTTGCCAAGGGGTGGTGCCAGTACAGGCCAAGGCTCAATGTGCAGATCGTTTCATCGGTCATGGGGAAACGCTGCAAGTGGGATCCGTCGTCATTGAAGCCATCGCTACCCTGGGCCACACCGACAGCCACATGACCTACCGCGTGAATGGGGATCGCGTCCTTACCGGAGATGCCCTGCTGATCCGCGGCTGTGGGCGCACGGATTTCCAAAGCGGGGATCCCGGCCTGATGTACGACCATGTTACCCAGCACTTGTTTACGCTGCCCGATGAGACGCTGGTCTATCCTGGCCACGACTATCGCGGGCACACCGTCTCCACCATTGGCGAGGAGAAGCGCTGGAACCCGCGCTTTGTGGATCCGGAAACGGGCAACCTGCGTTCCCGTGAGAGCTTCATTGCCCTGATGAACAGCCTCAACCTGCCCCAGCCCAAGAAGATCCAGGAAGCGGTGCCGGCCAACGAGCAGTGCGGCCAAGTGGCAGCAGCGGTTTAATTCCTTCTGGGCAGTGAGGTGCAGGGCAAGCCCCCGCCGGCTGGGGAGCTCACGTGAAACTCCGATGGTGAGAGCCCGCTGCTCTGGGTAACCTTCTCTCAATTGGCTTGCCAGAAATGGAGAGTTTGAGCGTGGATCGAGAAAGTCTCTATGAGAGCGATTTCTACGCTTGGATCCAGCAACAAGCTCAATTTCTGCGGGATCGGGCCTGGGAGAAGCTGGATCTGCCCAATTTAGTCGAGGAGATTGAATCGTTGGGCAGGCAACAGCGGCAGGAACTGCGAAACCGACTTGCAGTTTTGGTTGGGCATCTCCTCAAGTGGGAGTACCAGCCAGAGGGGAGATCCGCAAGCTGGCTCCTCACCCTCCAGCTGCAGCGGCAGGAAGTTCTGGAGCTTCTTGAAGAAAGCCCAAGTCTCAAGCCCTATTTGCCAGAGGCCATCTCCAAGTCTTACTTGGGGGCGCTGAAGCTGGCCCTGGAGGAGACCAAGCTGCCCAGAAAGATTTTCCCCAAAACCTGCCCTTATTCCTCAGAGCAAATCCTGGATAGCCGGTTTTACCCCGGTGAGCCCAGTCATTTGCTTGAGGAGGGGGATTAATCCCAAAAATCGCTGCATTTTGCATTTTAGACAACGCTAGAAGCAAGGAGACAACCATGACCGTAACCCAACAAAACCCTATCCCTTCCGCTTCGCAAGAACGGGATCCCCGTCTCAAGGAGATCGATGCCCTGACCTTAAAACAGTGGCTGGATCAGGGGCGAGTCCAGCTCATTGATGTGCGGGAGCCGGGAGAATATGCCGATGAGCGGATCCCGGGGGCCATCAACATGCCCCTATCTACCTTTGACCCGGCCAAAGTGCCTGCTTCCACGCCAGAGAAGCCGGTGGTGTTGCACTGCCGCATGGGCAGCCGCTCCATCCGCGCCGGTTGTCAGTTGCTAGACCGCGGCTGACCGGAGGTCATTAGCCTTAAGGGAGGGATCGAGGCTTGGAAAGCGGCTAAGCTGCCTGTTACCCGCACCCAAAATGCTCCCATCTCCATCATGCGGCAGGTGCAGATTGCGGCGGGATCCCTGGTGCTCACCGGAACCCTTCTGGGGGCCTTTGTCAACCCCTGGTGGCTGCTGCTGAGTGGCTTTGTGGGCGCTGGGCTGGTGTTTGCGGGTGTAACCAACACCTGTGGCATGGCTCTGCTCTTGGCTCGCATGCCCTGGAACCGAGGTCAGGCGCTATGAGTGGGATCCCTTCTGCTTCCTCTTCGGGGCAAGGGATCCTGGCGCGGTACCTGCCCTTTGCTAAGGAGTCCCTTTGGGTCTTCCACTATCAACGATCAGATTTGCCGGGAGATCTGATCGCCGGCCTTGTGGTGGCCATTCTGTTGGTGCCCCAGAGCATGGCCTATGCCCTGTTGGCCGGGTTGCCCCCCCAAGTGGGCTTGTACGCCAGTATTTTGCCGGTGATCGTCTATGGGCTACTGGGATCCAGCCGTGCCCTGGCGGTGGGGCCGGTGGCCATCATCTCCCTGTTGGTGGCGGCGGGGTTGGAGCCCCTGGCCGGTCGCGTCAGCGGGACGGAGTCCTTGCCGGGCAGCCCGGAGTATGGACAGTTGGCTTTGGGGCTGGCCTTGGAGGTGGGTCTGGTCCAGGGGGCCATGGGGTTGTTGCGGCTGGGGTTTTTGGCCAATTTCTTAAGCCACACGGTGGTGACTGCCTTTGGCAGCGCGGCGGCCTTGATCATCGGCTTCAGCCAGCTCCGCCACCTCCTGGGGGTCAAGATCGCCAATACGGAGTCCTTCTTGCTGTTGGTGCAGCGGCTGTGGCAAAGCCTGGACAAGGTGAACTGGGCAACCTTTGGCCTAGGGCTGCTGGCCGTATCCCTGCTGGTGTACGCTCAGCGAAAGTTGCCCCACCAACTGCGGCGTTGGGGTGTGCCTCCAGGTTGGGCCTTGATTTTGACCAAGGGGGCACCGCTAGCGGCTGTGCTCGTGACCAGCCTGTTGGTCTGGGGCCTAAACCTCTCGGAGAGGGCAGGGGTATCTGTTGTTGGCTCCATTCCTTCCGGGTTGCCCCCCTTGGGCTTTCCCCCGTTGAGCTGGGGACAGTGGACAGCGCTTCTGCCCACCGCCTTGGCCATTAGCTTGGTGGGCTTCACGGAGAGCTATGCCGTGGGGCAGTCCTTGGCCAGCCAGCGGCGGCAGAAGGTGGATCCCAACCAGGATCTGGTGGCTTTGGGGGCAGCCAACTTGGCAGCAGCTTGCAGTGGCGGCTATCCGGTAACGGGAGGCATCAGCCGGTCGGTGGTGAACTTTCAAGCAGGCGCCAACAGTGGCCTGGCCTCCCTAATCACCGGCCTGTTGGTGGCTTTGACGGTCATCTGGCTGATCCACTGTTCACCTTCTTGCCCCAGACCACCCTGGCGGCCATTGTTCTGGTGGCGGTGCTGGCCCTGGTGGATTTTCACCCCCTGCTGCAAAGCTGGCGCTACGACCGTGGCGATGCCCTGGTTTGGTTGGTAACCTTTGCCAGTGTGCTGGGGATCGGAGTGGAGCAGGGGATCGGAATAGGGGTGTTAGTCTCCATCCTGCTCTTTCTTTGGCGGGCTAGCCGTCCTCACATTGCCATCGTGGGTCAGGTGCCCGGTACGGAGCACTACCGCAACGTGCAGCGCCATGAGGTGATTACCGATCCCCGTATCTTGGCAGTGCGGGTGGACGAGAGCCTGTTTTTTGCCAACGCGGCCTACTTGCAGGAGTATCTGCTGCGAGAGGTGGCGGCGCGGCCAGAAGTAGAGCAGGTGCTGCTCGTTGCCAGCGCCATCAACTTCATCGACGGCAGCGCTTTGGAAGTGCTGACCCAGTTGGTGGAACGTTTGCAGCAGGCAGGGGTGGGCTTTGCCATGGCCGAGGTGAAGGGGCCGGTGATGGATCGCCTCCAAAAGGCTGGGTTTGTGGAGAAAGTGGGCGCTGAGCGCTTCTTCCTCTCCACTCACCAGGCGATGCAAGCCCTCGGATCCCAGCAGAGCCTCAGTCAGGTGTCATCTTCCTAATCAGCACAAGGGGGGTTTGTTCAGCGGCATTGCCGGCGGGGTTCTTGCCCAGGGCTTGCTCCACCAGCTCCCGCTCTACGCCGGGGCTGGCTGCCAGGATCTTGACCTGCCCCAGATCGTTGGCATCCACGATGGCCACTTCGTAGCCCGTCTGCCGATGCAGATCCCCCACCAACTTGGCCGGATCCCGCGGCCCCAGCACGATGAACTGGTCATAGGGAGGCAGGGTGCCAGTAACGTCGTCGATGAGATCGGCCTGCTCCCCCGCCAGGGCATAAAAGACCCCCGGGATCCCCAGCAGCTTGGCCAGGGATCCCACCACAAAAGCCCACACCACCCGCCAGGCCCCGGAGCAGTCGATCAAAGTCTGCATCCCGTAGCAGCTTGAAAGACTGGTCTTGGAGGGGAAGAAGTAGCACAGGGTGCGGGCCAGCCAGCCGGGCTGCACCTGCAGGGGATGGCGGAAGTTGCCCTGGACAATAGCCACGGCGCTTTCCGAGATGGCCACCATATCGCCGGGCTGGATGTGAGGGCCTACATACCGCCGTAGCACCTCGGCCAAGTCATCGCTGGGGGTCAGCAGATGGGTGGGAACGGCGGCCCAAAGGAGGGATCCCTGCTGCTGCCAGTTCAGCTCTGGCAAGGGCTCCACCTCCTGCAACGGCAGGATGAGATGGCTGGTCTTGAGGGTGCGCCGCTGCCGCCCGTACTGGATGTAGTCCAGCTGGAGCCAGGCCGAGCGCAGATCCGCTAGCCCTTTCCCCTTCAGCTCGATCTCGACTTCTAGGCCAGTCTGGCTCTGGGGGGTGAGGATGTAAGCCTGCCAGTAGTTGTCTTGCCGGGGGGGAAGATCCGGATGGCGAGAGCGCAGGCGTAGGCGGGTGTCAATGCCTTCTGGGGAGCCAGCGCTGAGCAAATGCAGTCGCGGCTGCACCTGGGCCAAGGTGACTTCCAAAAGGGGGTTGAGGTTGCGAGCCACAAACTCCGCTTGAATGACCCAGTGCTCGGGGGTGTGGCGGCTGATGCGCCAGCCTTGGGGCTCCACCACCAGGTGATCGGCGGGGCGGGTCTTGAGCCAGTAGAGCAAGCTGCCCAAACTCAGCAGCAACCCGGCCACTACCTGAGCCCAGCCCCAGGGATCCCACAGCCAACGCCAAGCCCCCCATAGGCTGAGTCCTACCCCGGCCAGCACTGTGGCCAACACGCCACGATTCACCATGCTGCTGCTTGTTGCCATCGGGATCCCACTCCTCCAAGTCCTTAAACCCTGCTAAAGTCTGCCCCTTTGTCCACCACAACACCCTAGACTACAGGTACGCTCTAGCTCTTCTCCCAAACCCTAGCCATCCTACCGGGAAACCGAAGCAGGCCGTAGCGGGATCCCTACCTAATTTTTAGTCTCAAACAGTTAGCTTACAAATAGATTTCATTTCAGGCTTTTCAGAACACTCTGGGAGTTTCCTATGGCGCACAAACAGCAATTCAAAAGTTTTGCCGACATGATTCAGGGATCCAAAACCCCGATCCTGGTGGATTTTTATGCTTCCTGGTGCGGCCCTTGTCAGGTTATGGCGCAAGTGTTGGAGCAGGTAAAACCTCAGGTGGGGGATGCGGTTACTTTTGTGAAGGTTGACACCGAAAAGTACCCAACCATCGCTGCTCGCTGGGGCATTCAAGCGGTGCCAACGCTGATCCTCTTCAAAGATGGGAAGCCGATTGACCGCATTGAGGGGCTGTTGCAGCCGCGGGCCCTGTTGGAGCGGTTGCGGGCGCAGGTTAACTAAACCTGTAAGCTAGGTGAACTTTTCTGGATCCCCCGTGCAACTGCCGCTTCTGCAGGTTCACCTGCCGGGTGAAGTGCCCTACCGCACTGCCTGGGCTTGGCAGCAGGCAAGACTGGCCCATATGATCCGGGATCCCCAGTTGCCGGACGGATTACTGCTGCTCACCCATCCTGCGGTTTACACCTTGGGGGCAGGAGCCGATCCCAAGTTTCTCAAGAGCCTTTCTCAGCCGATAGGATCCCCGGCTATCCACCCGGAATCTCCTTCTGAACAAGAGCCGGAAATCCTGCGGGTGGAGCGCGGCGGCGAAGTCACTTACCACGGGCCAGGCCAGTGGGTTGGTTATGCGATCCTCAACCTCAGGCGCCACCGTCTGGATCTCCACTGGTACCTGCGCCAGCTAGAAGAGGTGGTCATCCAGACCTTGGCCCACTTCGGCCTACAGGGGGAGCGGATCCCTGGCTTGACAGGAGTTTGGGTGCAGGGCCGCAAAGTGGCGGCCATCGGCATCAAGGTTTCCCGCTGGGTGACCTACCATGGCTTTGCCTTGAATGTCTGCCCGGATCTAGCTGCCTTCGAGGCCATCGTGCCCTGTGGGATCCCTGATCGCCCGGTGGGATCCCTGGTGCACTTTTGTCCGGAGGTAACGATGGCTGCCGTAGCTCCGGTGCTGGTGGAGTCGTTCTGTCAGGTCTTTGGGCTGCAGGCTCAGGCAGTTTCCCTGGCCGAGTGGTTGGGAGAGCCTCGGCTTTCTGACAAGTTGCTGGGAGAATCAACCGCTCAGACGCCTAAGCGCAAGTGAGGGGAAAGACCAGACAGGTTACCCAACTTCGAGGTGGCCCTAGGTTTAATCCAAGGGCGGCTACTCCACCCCCAACTGGCGCAGCAGTTGCTGCAGGATGGCCTGGTTGGCAAAGTTGCCGCTCTTGGAAAAGAGAGCCAAGGCCTGGCGAAAGTCGGCCATGGCGGCTTCTCGATCCCCCAGTTGCAGGTGGGCCACGCCGCGGCTGAAGTAGGCTTCTGGAATTCGCGGATCCAACTGAATGGCCCGCTCCGCATCGGCCAGAGCTTCTTCCGGCTGGCGCAACTGGTTGTAGACGTAGCTGCGGTTCACATAGGCCGGAGCATAGCTGGGATCCAACTGCACCGCCCGATCCAGATCCGACAGGGCAGCCACGGGATCCCCCCGCAGCAACTTGAGGGATCCCTGCCAGTTGAACTCGGAAGCGGTGTTTGGGGCCGAGGTCTTCTCAGGAGGAGGTGGGAAGGCAGGCAAAGAGATGGCAGGGGCAGGAGCGAGGAATGCTGCCAAGAAACCTATCAGAGCTATCCTTCCCCATCGACACTTGATTGTGCTCCGCACCGCTAATGACGTCCTCTTCGGATCCCGAACTAGTTCAATATAGACCGTCGGCGAGAGGGGCAACCCCCTGCACTTAACTTGCAAGGGGTGCGGGGAGCTACAAGTTCCGCGCTCTGGCGGGAAAGTCAGGGTCGAGATACCGACTCCTCTGCCAAGTCGTTCTGTGACGCGGGGCAGGAATGCCCAATGGCAAGGTTGGGAGGCCCAAGCTCTATTGGCTAGAGTGAGGGCGGGGGGATGTTACAAGGAAAGCTTCTGGAATAGATGAGCCACCGGCAGGGCAAATCCTGGAATAACCTCTTCACCTTCTAGAAGATCAACCGATTTCAGGAGGCGGTCAGGCTCTTGAGAGCTGCGATACACCAGGACGTAGTGCTCGCTGGGGTGAACCAGCCAAACCAGGCGGCTGCCATTTTCAAAGTACTCCACCAGCTTGTCATGAATTTCTTCAACCGTATTGCGGGGGGAAAGCACTTCAACAGCCAGATCTGGAGCGCCTTCCAAAAATCCTGTGGGCAGTTCAGCCATGCCCTGCAAGCGTTCTTTAGCAAAAAAAGAGATGTCAGGGGAGCGCCAATTTCCACTCTTCATCTTAAAAGCAGTGCTGGAATCTAAAACGATCCCCAGCTTGTTGGACAAAACGTAGGGGGTCAAAGCTGCCAATAGGAGGCTGCAGACATAACCATGGAGTGCCCCCGCGCTTCCCATATCAATTGGCTTCCCATCAACAATCTCGTAGCGATGTCCCTCCCTGGACAACGCCATGAATTCTTCGGCTGTCCAAGCTCTTTTTCCCTGAGTTGGCACAGCTCCGACGGTCATCTGCAAACTCCTTGCTGCTCCTTCGACACCGCAAGCCAAGCCCGCAGGGATCCCCCAGCGGCTTTTCCTCGAGGGGGGACGCCAAAGGCTAAAATAGCCTAGCTCATCCTACTGTACCGACGGAAAAGGCACCTTGATCGAGCGCTACACTCTGCCCGAAATGGGCCAGATTTGGTCCACTGCCCACAAGCTCCAGACCTGGCTGCAGGTGGAGCTGGCTGTCTGTGAAGCGCAAGCGGAGCTGGGGCGGATCCCGCAAGAAGCCCTGCAGGAGATCAGAGCCAAAGCCGCCTTTGACCCGGCGCGGGTTTTGGAAATTGAGGCGGAAGTGAAGCACGATGTTATTGCCTTCTTAACCAACCTCAACGAGCACGTGGGCGAGGCAGGGCGCTACATCCACCTGGGCCTGACCAGCTCGGATGTGTTGGATACGGCCCTGGCCCTGCAGCTTGTGGCCTCGGTGGAGATCTTGCAAGCCCGCCTGGCCGACCTCATCGCTGCTATCCGCGACCAAGCTCGGCAGTACCGCTACACCCTCATGATCGGCCGCACCCACGGTGTTCACGCCGAGCCGATTACCTTTGGCTTTAAGCTGGCAGGGTGGCTGGCCGAGTGCCTGCGCCACCAAGAGCGCCTAGCTCGCCTGCGGGAAGTGGTGGCGGTGGGCAAGATCTCTGGCGCCGTGGGCACCTACGCCAACGTGCCTCCCCAGGTGGAGCAGTTGGCCTGCGCTCGCCTGGGCCTGAAGCCCGATACAGCCTCGACACAGGTAATCTCGCGGGATCGCCACGCTGAATACGTGCAAACCTTGGCTTTGATTGGCTCTTCCCTAGAGCGCTTTGCTACTGAAATCCGCCACCTGCAGCGAACAGAGGTACTGGAGGCTGAGGAGTACTTTGCCCCCGGCCAAAAGGGATCCTCTGCCATGCCCCACAAGCGCAACCCCATCAAATCTGAACAGCTAACCGGGATTTCCCGCCTCCTGCGGGGGTATGCCCTTCCGGCTCTGGAAAACATCCCCCTTTGGCATGAGCGGGACATCTCCCACAGCTCGGTGGAGCGGGTTATCCTGCCCGATGCCTCCATTCTCTGCCACTACCTGCTGGTGAACATGGCCGACCTGGTGCGCCACCTGCAGGTTCACACCGGCAACATGGAGCGCAACCTCAACATCTATGGCGGCGTCATCTTCAGCCAGCAGGTGCTTCTAGCCTTGGTGGAGAAGGGCTTGAGCCGGGAGGAAGCTTACCGCCTGGTGCAGGAAAATGCTCATCGCGCCTGGAACCAGCCGCAGGGGGACTTTCGCGCCAATCTGCTGGCGGATCCCCGAGTGATGGCCCACCTGAGCGAGGCAGAACTGCAGGACTGCTTTGATCCCCAGCGCCACCTAACTCACCTAGACGAGATCTTTGCCCGCTTGGGCATTTGAGGGATCCCCTATGGTTTGGCAGCGGCAGCACGTCTTGGGCTTGGCGGATTTTACTCCCGAAGAATACCAGATGGTTTTGCAGACCAGCGCCAGTTTCCAGGAGGTGTTGACGCGGCGGTTGCCCAAGGTGCCCACCTTGCAGGGGAAGGTGGTGGTGACGCTGTTCTTCGAGCCTTCCACCCGCACCCGTACCAGTTTTGAGCTGGCGGCCAAGCGCCTTTCGGCAGATGTGCTCAACTTTTCCCCAGGCACCTCTTCCTTGAGCAAAGGGGAGACGCTCTTGGATACGGCCCGCACCTTTCTGGCCATGGGATCCGATCTCTTAATCGTTCGCCATGCCCAGGCAGGAGTGCCCCAACAATTAGCTGCCGAGATCGACCGCCGCGGATCCCCTGTGGGCGTTCTCAATGCCGGGGATGGACTGCACGAACATCCCACCCAAGGTTTGCTGGATTTGTTTACCCTCTGCAGCCATCTGGATCCCCGGCGTCCCCGTCTGGAGTTGCTGCAAGGGATCAAAATTGCCATTGTCGGCGATATTCTCCACTCGCGAGTGGCCCGCTCCGATATCTATGCCTTGGTGGCTGCCGGAGCTGAGGTTCACTTAGCCGGCCCTCCCACCCTGTTGCCCAAGGATTTTGCCCAGTTTGTGCCCGGCCATACGCTCCCTGTCCATTGGCAGCTAGAGCCTGCCCTCGAAGGGGCGCGTTTTGTTATCACCCTACGCCTGCAGCAGGAGCGCATGAGCGAGTTCCTTCTCCCCAGCTTGCAGGAGTACCATCACTTCTTCGGCCTCACGCGGCAACGACTGCGCCTGTGCCACCCGGATGTCAAGCTTCTGCACCCCGGCCCGGTCAATCGCGGTGTGGAACTCAGCTCCGAGGTGATGGAGGATCCCGGCTTGAACCTGATTGAGCAGCAGGTCACCCACGGCGTGGCGGTGCGCATGGCCCTGCTGTACCTCATGGGGGGCGGGTGGATCCCAGCTTAGAGCCCAGATCTTTCTCTGCTCGGGGAACATGTAGAGCTGCCCCACGTCTGGAGTGTTGAAGTCCATCTCCTAGCTAATTCTCTCTGTCAAAAGTCGGAAGAAGCTCTGGCCAGAGCTTTTCCCGCCCTGCTGAAATCATGTCCAAGCTTGCCGAGAGGGGAGCAACATCTTTGTCTCAAATTTTACACATCTTGGATCTGGATCGAGTTTTTTTGCAGCCGTCTAAGCTTAGCTCTTATTCAAGTTGTGTCCGTTTGATTGGTTGTCAAATGAGATAGAAGTTCAGCAGCATAAGCCTTTTCGCGGATCCTGGGCTCCAGGATCCTGATTTTGCTGAAATCCAAACTGGCCAAAACCACCAGATGGAAAATCAAGGTTTGGAAACGAGCCAGCACACTCAAAAAATATCGATTTTTCTCTTGACTTAACCCAAAGTTAACCTTTAGATATCCCTCTGTTAACTTTGAGGTTATAGGGTTGAAAATGTTGATTCGCAACAGATATTACCTATGCGAACCCTGCTTTCTGCTTCTCTTTTCTCCCTCACCGCTCTAACAGTAGGATTTCTAACAGCGACCTCGGCTCAAGCCCAAACCGTGCAAATCTCCGGGGCGGGCGCGACCTTTCCGGCTCCTTTGCTGCAACGTTGGTTCGACGCCTACAACCGCACCGTAGACCCCACTGTGCAAGTCAGCTATCAGTCTGTCGGGAGTGGTGCTGGCCTAGAGCAGGTGATCAATGGCACTGTGGACTTCGGCGTTTCCGAGGCGCCTTTCTCCGGTGCTCGCTTGGAAAGCTTCCGAGCTAAATACCGCTATGAGCCCCTACAGTTGCCTCTGGGGGGAGGGGCCATCGAGTTTGCCTATAACCTGCCCGGCATTGAAGACGGAGAGCTCATCCTGAAGCGGGAAACCTACTGCGGCATCGTGACCGGCGAGATCACTCGCTGGGACGACAATCGCATCAAGGCCGATAACCCAGGTATAGCAAACAAGCTGCCACCCCTGGACATCACCTGGGTACACCGCTCTGATGGTTCTGGGACTACCTTTGTGTTCACCAACCACATCAGAACTGTCTGCCCTAATTGGACAGCCGGTGCTGGTACTTCTGTCGAGTGGCCTGTTGGCATTGGAGCCCAAGGGAATGAGGGCGTAGCCGCCACCATCAAGCAGGAGCCAGGGACGATTGGCTACGTGAACCAGTCCTATGCCAAGCTGGAAAACATGGCCACTGCTCGCTTGGAAAACAAAGCGGGCAACATTGTTGAGTTCTCGACTGAGGCAGCTACCTCGGCGCTTGATGCTCCCATTCCTGATGACTTTGCGCTGTTGGTGCCCGACCCTGAAGGGCCAAATGACTACCCAATCGTGGGCTTGTTCTGGGTGATGCTGTACCGCGAGTATCCCGATCAGCAGAAGCTGACCAAGCTGGTGGAGGCTCTGAAGTGGACCCAGGGGCCAGAGGGTCAAGCCATCACCAAGGAGCTGGACTACATCCCTATGCCTGAGGCGGCTATCCAGCGGATCTTTGCAGAGCTGGATGCCATCACCGTTAACCCCAATGCGGTGCGATGACCGGGGTGCAGCCTGAACTCTACTAGAGGGTAGCCGGTGGCCGGCGGAGTGGGCAGTTAAATGCTTTCTCGGTCGGCTGCTGGCTTCTGCTTTGCACGGTGGGATCCTTTAGAAGAGATTTTAGGCCGAAGAGAGGATTGTGAACCGAAGATGATCACGGGAGAGGGGCTATGACTTCAGCGGCTACGGGTTATGGTTCACCACCAAACCCAGATATCGATGTTGACATTGAGAAAAAGGCGAGCCTGTCTCGGGCTGTTGATGTGGGCTTTGTCCGCCTGACGCTGGCCTTGGCAGGGTTTGCCGGCATTATTCTCATCTGGTTGATTCTTCAAACCACCGAAGCGGCTCTGCCGGCGATTCAGCAGTTTGGCTTGGGCTTCCTGGTTACTGCCCGCTGGAACCCGGTGGAAAACATCTACGGGGTGCTACCACAGATTTATGGCAGTTTGGTGACCTCTCTGGTGGCTTTGATTTTTGCCATCCCTCTGGGCATTGGCACTGCCATTTTTTTGACGGAAGGTTTTGCCCCCAAGTGGGTAACGGCGCCGATTGGCTTTGCCATTGAGCTGATCGTGGCCATTCCCAGTGTGGTGCTGGGGCTGTGGGGGATCTTTGTGCTGATTCCAGCAGTGCGGCCCATCTTTCGAGCCATTAACCAGACGCTGGGCTGGATCCCTTTCTTGAGTGGCCCGGCTCCGCGGGGGCCCAGCTTGTTGATAGTGGCTATGGTGCTGGGGATCATGATCTCTCCCATCATCATCTCCATTACCCGCAGTACCTTTGAATCTCTACCACGCAGCCTAAAAGAGGGGGCTTTGGCTTTGGGGGCAACCCGCTGGGAGACCATCTTAACGGTGATGATCCCTGCCGGCCTGTCGGGTATTGTCAGCTCGATCATGCTGGCGCTGGGGCGGGCCCTGGGAGAGACCATGGTAGCGGCCATGCTTTCCGGCAACGCCAACCGCATCAATATCTCCCTAATGCAGCCGGGATCCACCATTACTGCCTTGATTGCCTCTCAGTTTGGGGAGGCAGGACGCTTGCAGGTTTCGGCTCTCATGTATGCCGGCGTGGTGCTGATGGTGCTGACGTTATTGGTCAACATCGTTGCCGAGATCATTATTCGCAAGTTTCAAAACCTGGAGCAGTAACTTCAGAAGCAGAAAGAAGATGAAGGAGCACTGTTATCATGTCGGACTCAGCACAGCTTGCCCCCGAGAAGGTTGACATCGACATTACCCGTGCCGCCATTGCCCCTGTCCGCAATTACACAGGCATTGTCCTAACCCTGCTGAGTGGCCTCTTTGTGGCGGTGATCATAGCTTCCCTCTCTTGGGTGCTGTGGGATGTGGGCAAGGAAGGCATCCAGCGGATAAATTGGGATGTCCTCACCCAGACCCGCTACCCCGCCCCCGGCCTGGCGGAAGGGGGCTTTGGTCACGCGATTGTCGGCAGTTTAATGGTGCTGGCTACGGGGGCGGCTTTGAGCTTTCCCTTCGGCATCTTGGCGGCAGTGTACTTGTCTGAATTCGGTCGCGGCACCCGCTTGGCCTATTTGGTTAAGTTTTCCTGCAATGTGCTCACGGGTGTGCCGGCCATTCTCTGCGGCTTGTTTGCCTATGCCGTGGTGGTGAGGGGATCCGGCTTTTCGGCTTTCTCGGGAGGTGTGGCTTTGGGCGTGCTGATGCTGCCGATTGTCATCCGCTCCACCGAGGAGGCGTTGCTGCTGGTTTCGCCCGACATGCGCTTGGCTTCCACTGGCCTGGGCTCAACTCGCTTTCAGACCACAATGCGCGTCGTTTTGCCGGCAGCTGCACCGGCCATCGTAACCGGGCTAATCCTGGCTTTGGCCCGAGCGGCAGGCGAGGCGGCACCTCTGCTCTTTACCGCCTTCAACAACAATTTCTGGTCCAGTAATCTCTTTGGCCCGGTGGCTACCTTGCCGGTGATGGTCTACTTTTTCTCCATCATTCCCTTCAGAGTGCAGCAGGAGCTGGCTTGGGCGGGCGCTTTGGTTTTGTTAGCCATTGTTTTGGCGGCCAGCTTGACCGCTCGCTTTTTGGTGCACAAAACCAGGAGGTAGCCTGAGGATTCTCAACAAAGTCTTGAATCGAACTCTTCGTCGAACTCTAGCTCTTTTTGTGAGTGCTGCTATGCAAACTCAATCTCTTAACCAGACCTCTTACGTTTTCAGGACCGAGAACCTGAATGTCTACTATGGCTCCAATCTGGCGGTAAAAAATGTTACTCTGGACATCCCAGCCCGACAGATTACTGCGTTTATCGGCCCTTCTGGCTGTGGCAAAAGCACGATCCTACGTTGCTTCAACCGCACCAACGATTTGATCCCCGGTGCTCGTGTAGAGGGCAAGCTCACCTACCACGGCAAGGATCTCTACGCCAAAGAAGTCGATCCGGTGGCGGTGCGGCGGCGTATCGGCATGGTCTTCCAAAAACCCAATCCCTTCCCCAAAAGCATTTACGACAACGTGGCCTACGGCCCGCGGGTGCTGGGGATGAAGGTAGACTTGGACGAGGTGGTGGAAACCTCGCTGAAACGGGCTGCCCTCTGGGATGAAGTCAAAGACAAGTTGAAAGAAAATGGTCAGTCGCTGTCGGGAGGGCAGCAGCAGCGCTTGTGTATTGCCCGCGCTCTGGCGGTACAGCCGGATGTGATTTTGATGGATGAGCCCTGTTCGGCACTGGATCCCATTTCCACCCGCCGTATCGAAGAGCTGATGAAGGAGCTGGAGGAGGAATATACCATCATCATCGTCACCCACAACATGCAGCAGGCCAGCCGCGTCTCGGATATGACGGCTTTCTTCAGTGTGGAGCTGGTGGGATCCAACCGTGTGGGCGAGCTGATGGAATTTGACAGAACTGAAGTCATCTTCAACAGCCCCACCAAGCAAGCCACAAGAGATTATGTGGAGGGCCGCTTCGGCTAATCGACCTGGCCGGACAGGGATCCTTCCCATACTGTTCTCGGCAAACCCTTTTGCAGGCAATTTCTGCCGATGATGGAGTCTGAAGAACCGTTGCACCCAAATACGGATACCTATGATCGTTGCCGCTCCTGACAAGCTGCAGGCTTTGCGTTCTGACTTAGAGGGTATTGAGATCATCACTGATCCGGCTCAGGTGGCCAAGTTGTCGTTGGATTTTTACCACTACAGCCCCGTGCTGAGCCGACAACTGAGCGACAAGCGGGGAGATTTGGTGGTGCGCCCCGCCGATGAGGCCGAGGTGATGCGGGTGGCAGCGGCCTGTGCCAGGCTGCGGATCCCGGTTACGGTGCGCGGTGCCGGTACCGGTAATTACGGCCAATGTATCCCGCTGGCCGGGGGCGTGATCCTAGACATGAGCAAGTTGAACCAGGTGATCTGGGCGAAGCCGGGCTTGGCGCGGGTGCAGGCGGGAGCCAAGTTGATGGCCATCGACAAACACACCCGGGAGATGGGCTGGGAGATCCGCATGGCTCCTTCCACCTATCGCACGGCCACCATCGGGGGGTTCATTGCCGGCGGCAGCGGCGGCATTGGCTCTGTGACCTACGGCCAACTGCGGGATCGCGGCAACATCTTGGGGCTGCGGGTGGTCACCCTGGAGGAAGAGCCCCGGGTGCTGGAGCTGCGGGGAGATGAGGTATTCAAAGTAAGCCATGCCTGGGGCCTCAATGGGATCATCACCGAGGTGGAGATCCCGCTGGCGCCTGCTTATCCTTGGGCGGAGCTGGTGGTGGCCTTTCCCCCTGAAGTGGGCTTTATGCCCTGTGCCCATTTTGGCCAAGCCCTGGGAGATGCCGATGGGATCCTCAAGAAATTGGTCAGCCTGCACGCTTGGCCGATCCCCAGCTACTTTGCACCGCTGCGGGGTCATTTGCCAGAAGGATCCGCTGTGGCCCTGTTGATGGTGGCCGAATGCAGCCTGGAGCCGCTGTTGGAGCTTGTCCGGGAACATGGGGGCCAAGTGGTTTACAACAAAACGGCCCAGGAGGCCAGCAAGGGGATCTCGCTGGGGGAATTTTCTTGGAACCACACCACTTTGCACTGCCGCAGCGTGGATCCCAGCCTGACTTATTTACAATCGGCTTTTCCCGCCGATCGGGAGCTGAAGCTGGTGCAGCACATGTACGAGTATTTTGGCGACGAAGTGCTGATGCACCTGGAGTTGATTCGCATCAACGGGCAAGCTACCCCCGTCGGCCTGCAAATTGTCCGATTTACCACCGAAGAGCGCCTGAACGAGATCATGCGCTACCACGAAGAGCAGGGAGTATTTATTGCCAACCCCCACACTTTCATCATCGAAGACGGTGGGCGTAAGGTGATGGATCCGCGCCAGATTCGTTTCAAAGAAGAAGTGGATCCCTATGGGTTGCTTAATCCGGGCAAGATGCGCACCTGGCAGGAGCGCGCCTCTGCTTGAGGAATAGCAACAGTAGCACAGCAATTGGCCTTGGTCTATCTGTATTGCCCATGTTTAATCCCTGATGGATTGTCTGGGCAGGACAACACCAGTCCAAAGCTCTACAGTCAGTACTGTGGGAATGCTGTCCACCGTTAAATGCTTTGTGGTGTGGACTGTCAAACTTCCGGCAGCCAGTCCTCTGCAAGCACCAACTCTGGAGAGTAGGGACAGACATCTGGAAATGTCGAGATTTCTATCCCCGTTTGCCTGGCTGCTTGGCGGCGCGCCCGTTGATAACTCTCTTCAAGTTGCTCTACCAGATAACCTTTTAGGCTAGGGCTATCTTCTATGGCCAATCCGATTTGGGTTCGCGCATCTGTGATGGAATCTAGCCAGCTATCTGAACGGCGCTGAGGTTGATATTGCCACTTGAGTAGATGCAGCAGAAGGCGAGTTAATTGACTGGTAATCCCTCGTCGTTCGCTCTTACCCAAATTCTCAACCTCTTCAATTAAGTGTGTTAGGTCAATTTCATGCCAGCGCCTTTCCCGCAATAGCCGGGTTGTTTGGTCAATCCACAAGTTAAAGTCTGCCGAGTATAGATTGCTCACAGCTTTGTCCTGCTGCCAATAGAGTCGCGATAATCATCAAATCCAGACTATGTCTTTCTTGAGTTTACTACAATAATGCCTGTAACACCTGAGTTCTCAACCGTCTGGGAGCAGAGCACTCTGGTGATAAACCTTATCCAGACAACTCTTTCTATGGTCATTTCGACTTAAACCGGAACACTGCACCCACACCTAGGGTGCACCGAGCCAGAAGGCTGTTCTCAATAGCCCAGGCGTCTTACCCTAAACTGAAGCGACTGTATTTGACGAAGAGTGGATGGAGAGGGTGCATCTGTGGAGAAAGGTTCAAACAAATGCTTTAACTGCCATAGTAGTTGATGGCTAAAGTTCCCACTAGGGTAAACTGCAAGGTCAAGATCACGAAGTAGAAAATGGCGCGGGGCTTGAACAGAGTGAGCATCAAGCCTATGGCTTTCAAGTCCACCATCGGCCCAAACACCATAAAAGCCAACAGGGATCCCGGCGTGAAGGTGGCGGCAAAGGAGAGGGCGAAAAAGGCATCCACCGTCGAGCAGATGGAGATGATCCCGGCCAGGGCCATCATGATCAGGATTGAGAGCAATGCATCTTGGCCATAATCCAGCACAAACGAACGCGGGATCACCGTTTGAATCAGGGCCGCCATCGCCGAGCCCAAGATGAGCACGGATCCCAATTCGCGGATCTCCCTGGCCCAGGTCTGCAGCAGGAGAACTCCTTTTTGTCTCCTGGAGGGAGAAGGCGCAGCGGCCAGAGCAGAGCGATACACATCTTCAGCCGTTTGTAAAGTGGCCAGGGATCCGCCAGAGGCCCCTTGAGCAGGGCTCTGGGATCCAATCCAGAAGGTGCCCCCCTGCAACAACGGCGAGCGGGAGATGTTCTTCGGATCAGCTTCTTGGGAGCAATTGCGCTGCAGCTCCCGCCAGACTGCCGGCTGCAACAGAGGCTGGAAATCCTTTTGCAGGCTGAAGATCAAGCCGATGACCACCGCAATGCCGAAGGAAAAGAGAACTCGGTAGATCACCAGCTCCGGCATGGAGCGAAAGGCAATCCAAGTGGAAAAGATCACCACCGGGTTAAACACCGGCGCCGCCAACAGAAAGGCCACCGCCACGTGGGGTGGGATCCCTTTGATCACCAGTTGACGGGCCACCGGCAGGTTGCCGCACTCGCACACCGGGAAAAAGAATCCTAAAGCGCCACCGGCCACCGCGCTGCCGATTTTGCCTTTGGGCAGGAAACGGGCCAACTGGGATCCCTCGACAAACACCGCCAGCAGCCCCGATAGAAACACCCCCAGCAGCAGAAATGGCATGGCCTGCACCACAAGGCTCAGAAACAGGGTGAATCCGTCTCGCCAAAGGGGAGAGTCCAAGAGGCTCAACACACCACCTCACGCACGACTTGGGCCTTACTGAGTTTGGATCTCGGCCCAGCGCCCTGTCAAACGGCTCTCAACCCCGCTCTTCTATAGGGATGTAGCGTTGCTGGCGTTCACCTGTGTACACCTGGGTGGGTCGGAAAAGCCGATTATCGGACAACTGCTCCCGCCAATGGGCCAGCCAACCCGCCGCTCGGGCAATGGCAAACACCGGTGTAAACAAATCTTCTGGGATCCCCAGCTTGGCGTAGACCAACCCTGAGTAGAAGTCCACATTCGGGTAGATCCCCTTCGGCCCTAGCAACTCCTCACACACCCGCTCCACCTCCAGGGCAATGTCGTAGTACTTGTCGTGGCCGTAGCGCTCAAATAGCTCTTCGGCCAGCCGCTGCAGGATAGTGGCCCGCGGATCCTTCACCTTGTAGACTCGGTGCCCCATGCCCATGATGCGCTGTTTTTTGGCCAGTTTCTCCTCGATAAACGAGCGCACATTTTCCACCGAGCCAATTTGCCGCAGCAGCATCATCACCTGTTGGTTGGCCCCCCCGTGCAACAGCCCCGAAAGGGTACCCACCGCCGTGGCCAGGCTGCTGTAAGGGTTAGCCAGCGTGGAAGCGCTCACCAGAAGGGCAAACGTAGAGGCATTGACCGTGTGCTCGGCGTGCAGGATCAGGCAGATGTCAAAAATGCGGGCCAACCAGGGATCCGGCTTCTTGCCCGAGAGCATGTACAGAAAGTTGGAAGCGTGATCCAGACTATCGTCCGGGGGAATGGGATCGTTGCCCTGTCGCATCTGGTGGAACATGGCCACCATGGTCGGCAGCTTGGAGAGCAAGCGGGTGACGGTGCCGAATACATAGTCGGGATCCATCTCCCGCAGCGGGTAAAACAGCCCCAAGCCCGCCACACAGGTTTGCAGAGCATCCATCGGGTTGCCCGACTCTGGAAACGACTTGATCATGTCGCGGATGCGGTATTTCACCCGTCGATGACTGCGGATTGCCTGATCAAAATTGTCCAGCTCCGATTGGGTCGGCAGCTTGCCAAAGATCAGCAAGTAGGCTGTCTCCAGAAAGGTACTGTGGGCGGTCAATTCCTCGATGGGGATGCCCCGATATTCCAGGATCCCCGCCTGGCCATCCACAAAACTAATGTTGGAGCGTGTGGCCGGAACGCCTTCCAAGCCTGGTCTGTATTCGCCATCCGCCATGGTCGGATCCTTAGAGCAAGTATTTCCTAGATAATGATGAATCAAGGGTTGCCAAAGGTGCCTGGAACCCAACCCCTTGCTCCCCTCGGGCAGCACTGACCCCGCTTTGCCCCATTGACATGCTCCCTGCTCTAGAGGGCGAGGATTCCAGTTACTGGTTCCGTGACAGCACTTACCGTAAAGGACTCCGTCTCGCTTTCGCAAGAAGGTTTCCCCTCTACGACAGCGGCGCTTGTCTCCCCAGTGGTTTTCTTTTTCAAGGCGGCTTCCCCCTGCCCTAGGGTGTTGTTGCAGACAACAAAAAACTATTACAAAACTATTTATTTATTATTTGTTTGGGTTTGACCCAGTCGTTAAACCGTTGGGCTTCTGCAGCGGTTGACTACCCTGCCGCTGCCGGCAGCATAGCACAAAGCCGCTCCCTACTGCTCCGCAAGCTGTCGCGACTGCGTCAGCGAGCCGTGAGCCTTGAGGGCCCAGTTTTTGGGTAAGGCAAAGTTTGGATCCCTGCAGCCAAGTGCCGCCCTTGCCATCCTTTACAGAGAGCTGGGCTGGGATCTGCCTTCTATCTTGCAACAGCTCCCGCTGCCCGACGCAAAAATTGTTGCTATGGTGAGAACTGCGCCCGGCTTGAGGGATCTTGGCGCTTGCCGGAGCCGTGAAAGTTCGCTCCCCCGCTTGGAGATCGGCACCGATGTCGGATACTGCTCAAACCCACCTTGGCTCTAGCCCAGTGCAAGGACTGGAGTACGTGGTACTGGGAGTGGCCACTTGTTTCCAGCAGGATCAGGAAGGCCGCCTGGTAGAGGTTTTGGTGGCCGAGCCGGTACCTGCTGCCGATTTGGACTGCCTGGCCCAAGAACGCCGCAGCACTTCCTATCTTCTCCTCTACGCCACAACCTATGCCGAGATCGTGAACAACGGGATCCCCACCTTGCCCACCGATGTTTTCCCGCCGGGGGTGCTGTTGGGGGAAAACTTCGTGGAACGGGTGCAAGCAGCGGCCCGCACCTATCGCAACAAGCCCCAGTTTCGCCACATCCCCTTACACCAAACCTGCACTCCAGAGCGGGGGGTGTTCAGGCTCAATCACAGCGTTGAGCCGCGACGGCTCCTCAATGCAGTTGTAGAGGTAAAGGATGCCGACAACATCAAACAGCACCCCCACACCCATCAACGGCTCTGACTCGCTGGGCTGTACGGTTGACATACTCCCCTGCCCAAAGGCAGGAGATTCTGGTTCCTGGTTCTGCGACAGCACTTACCGTATCGGGTTGCCCCTCTACGGCAGCGGTGCTCGTCTCCCCAGGCGTTTCCCCAAGCGCTACGCGCGTGCTGGCATCCAGGGCGGTTCCCTTTTGCCCAAAGGTACCGTTGCAAAGAACAACTACAAAGCCTATTGAGGCTGTATCCAGTCGTGAGACTGTTGGGTTTTTAAAGCGGTTGACTACCCTGCCGCTGCGGGTAGCACAGCACAAAGCCGCCCTAGGTCGTGTTGATCTTATGTTAGGATAGAGAGAGTAATTTATAGAGGAAAGAGGATGAAGTTGGTTTTTTTAGAT
>NZ_JANSHN010000023.1:33495-57413 GCF_047461655.1 Synechococcus sp. W55.1 | reverse complement strand
GAAGGTGTCCGTGCGACTTGCATGTGTTAAGCATACCGCCAGCGTTCATCCTGAGCCAGGATCAAACTCTCCGTGTCAATTCAAGAGCTTGTCTCTGGAAAAATGGAAACTTGACAGGGTTGAATATGCAGCCACCAGCCGACTCAGGGAGCCTGCTGTGCTGCTTGGCGATGGTTGACTGAACGAGTTACTTGTCAAGGTTCTGGGGCGCCGGGGCTGGGTGGCCTTGTGGCGCTTTACTACCCTATCCCCACCCCCACCACCCCGTCAAGATATCTAACCCAAAATTTTTTGAAGCCAGAAGGGATCCGGATCCACCGTTAGACTGTTGAAGTGAGCTCAGATTGGGTTAGACGGGTCTATGGGGATTGTGATTGGGGCTGTTGCTCCTGACTTTAGCTTGCCTGCGGTGGGGAAAGGGATCCAAAAGGGAGCCCAGATTTCACTGGCGGCCTACCGGGGCAAGAGCAAGGTGTTGCTGGCCTTTTACCCGGCGGATTTTTCCCCGGTATGCACGAGCGAGATGCGTTGCTTTCGGGAGGATTGGGAAGCTTTCCGGGCCGCGGGCTGCGAGATCTTGGGGATCAGCAGCGATCCCCTCTCCAGGCACCAAGCCTTTGCCGAGCAGCTTAAGCTGGAGTTTCCTTTGCTGAGCGATGTGGACAGAACCGTGAGCCAGCAGTACGGGGTGGACAGCCTGCTGGGGACGCGGCGGGCCTATTTTTTGGTGGATAGCCAAGGGATCCTACGCTACCAGCATGTGGAGTGGCTGCCCTTGTTCAAGCGAGACAACCGGGAGCTGCTGGAGGCCGTGAGGGCGATTAGCTAAACGGGGGATCCTCTGGGGTGGGCCAGAGAACCCGTTGCGGCTGTCCGGTGTCCGGCAGGGAGAGGGGAGTGTGGCCAAGGGGCTCCAGAAGCCAGCTACGCTGGGGCGGGCTCCAGTTGCCCTGGCGGGCCTCGATCTCCAGAATGAGCTGGCCATTTTGCTGTCGCAAGCGGAAGAGGGTGGTGGCCCAGGCTCCTGCTCGATGGGCGAGGGTTTCCCCGTCGTCTTCGTAGAGGGTGAAGCTGCCGTTGCCGGGGTAGAGTTTGAGGTGCGGTTGGTCACGGCGCAGGTGGGCGGTGGACGGGCAGGGGGGAGCTAAAGGCAGAACGGAGCCACCCCGCACAAACAGCGGCAGTTGTTCGAGAGGGGCAGGGACGAGAATGTAGCGGGGGCCGGTGTGGGCCTGACCTGTCCACCAATCAAACCAAGTGCCCTGGGGTAGGTAAACAGCGCGGCACCGCACGCCAGGCCGAACCACAGGGGCAGCTAGGAGGGCGGATCCCAGCATGGCTTGATCTGAGATCTCGTAGGTTTGCGGATCGTCGGGAAACTCATAGAGAAGGGGGCGCAAGATGGGAGATCCGGTTTGGCTGGACTCCCAGAAAAGGCTGTAGAGGTAGGGTAGCAGTTGGTAGCGCAACTGGATGGCCTGCCGGCAGATGGTTTCCACTTCGAGGCCAAAGCTCCAGGGCTCGTGGGGGCGGGTGCCCAGGGCGCTGTGGCCGCGCATGAGGGGGTAAAGAATTCCCATTTGCATCCAACGGGCAAACAGCTCGGGAGTGGCATTGCCACCGAAGCCGCCGATGTCCGCGCCGACAAAGCTAACTCCCGACAGGCCCAGGTTTAGGAGCATGGGCAGGGACATCTCCAGGTGTTCCCAGGAGGATTGGTTGTCGCCTGTCCAGACGGCAGCCCAGCGCTGGATCCCAGCAAAGCCGGAGCGAGTCAGCACGAAGGGGCGCCGGTTGGGGTTGAGCTGTTCCAAGCCTTCACGGGAAGCGCGTGTCATCAGCAGGCCGTACAGGTTGTGAACTTCGGCGTGGGTGGTGGGTTCGTCGGGTGGGCCTTGGGGGGCATCGAGGGGGATATCGACGATCTGGCCGCCGTCTCCAAAGGGGCGGTCGTTGAGGGCCGGCTCGTTCATGTCGTTCCAGATGCCATCCACACCGGCTTGGGTGAGAACCCGTTGCCAGGATCCCCACCACTGCCGCACTCCGGGGCGCAAGAAGTCGGGGAAGAGGACTTTGCCTGGCCAAACGTAGCCATGGAAGAGGTGGCCGTCGGCGCGGCGGATAAAGAAATCCTGGGCCAAGCCCTCGTCGAAGACGGCGTAGTCGGCTTCGGGCTCGAACTTGACGCCGGGATCCACAATGGCTACCACCCGGAAGCCAGCCTCGTGGAGTTGGGCCATGAGCCGGGCCGGTTCGGGGAAGCGGCGGGGATCCCAGGTGAAGACGCGGTAGCCGCGCATGTAGTCGATATCCAAGTAAATGACGTCGCAGGGGATCTGCCGCTGGCGAAATTGCTGCGCAACGGTTTGAACCTGGGCGGCGCTGGCGTAGCTCCAGCGGCACTGTTGGTAGCCCAAGGCCCAGAGGGGAGGAAGGGGAGGCCGCCCAGTGAGTTGGGTGTAGGTCTCGAGCACCAAGGCCGGGGTGGGGCCGTAGATCAGGTAGTAATCCAGCTCGGGGGCGCGCACCTCGATGGCCCACTGCTCGGGATCGATCTGGCCCAGGTCGAACTGGCTCCAGTGGGTGCAGTGCAGGAAGAGCCCGTAGCAGAGGTTGGGGCGAAGAAACAGGGCGAAGGGAATGGCCTGGTAGAGATTGTCGCTGTGGGCGTCGTAGTTCCAGCAGTCGCGAGTCCAGTGGCTGTAGCGCCGACCCCGTTTGTTGAGTAGCCCCGCCCGTTCCCCTAGGCCATAGATGTGCTCGGCAGGGTGGAGGTGTTTGACCAGGCGGATGCTATCGGATCCCCAGGTAAGCCCAGAGGAGACATCGGCGCAAAACTCTTGCCCTTGAGAGTCTTGAAAACTGAACCGGAGGGGATCCCGATCGATCTGAACTTGCACCTGGGAGGTGGACAGGTGGATTTGGGTGGAGCTTTCCTGCAGTTCAAAGGGAGCCGGCGGCCACTCTTCATCGGCTGGAGCCACATCCCAGGAACGACGGGGCAAAAACGCTCCGCTGGGGCTAAAGCGCAGCCGAAACAGACGAGGGGTGAGCACCTGCATAGACCAGCGGCCCTGGGCACAGATGAGGTGGATTCCTCTGGAGTGGGGCTGGAGCTGCTGCAGGGATCCGCAGGTTGGCCTTTGGGGCGGGCGGGCGGGGGATTGGCCGTTCGCGCCCGCGGGATCGAGTCCCAAGATCTCGCCAGGTTCCAGCATGCTTTGGAGACAGATTGCTGCTCTCAAGGCTAGCCTATGGCCGGGAGGGGACAGGGGGTTGCCCACTCTGGTCCGCAGTGGGTTTTACCCTCATCGGTACCCATCTCCAGAAGAGCAGCGGTAATAATCGACTAGCTCAGACCCCAGAATCCATCGCGAAAACGAGGCGGCAATGGCCATGAGGATCCCGGCGAGCAAACTTCTCTCCGCGCTACTGCTTTTGGGAGGGTTGTCCGCCCCCCCTGCCGTGGTGGCCTATCCGGTCAGCCCTGAAACGGTGATGGCCCTGCAACGGGGGGAGCATGCCCAAGCCCTACCCAGAGCCAGAACAGAGCAGCGTTTTCGGGTCGTGACTCTGGCAACCGGGCTGGAGCATCCCTGGGGGATGGCCTTTCTGCCAGATGGGACAATCGTGGTAACCGAACGACCAGGCCGGCTGCGCCGAGTTACCCCCCAGGGATTGGATCCCCAGCCAATAGCCGGTGTGCCCGAGGTGTTTGCCCAGGGGCAGGGGGGCCTGCTGGACATCGCCTTGCACCCCAACCATGCAGAGAACGGCTGGATTTATCTGTCTTATGCAGCGCCTGGGCCCGGTGGGGGAGGCACGCGGGTGGCGCGAGCCCGTCTGGGGGAAGGGGGCCTACAGGATCTGGAAGTGATTTTTGATATGGAGCGCAAAACCCCTGCCCGGCAGCACTTTGGCTCCCGTTTGGTCTTTGACGAAGAAGGATTCCTCTACATCAGCACCGGAGACCGGGGAGAACGGGATCGAGCCCAAGATTTGGGGGATTCTGCCGGTAAAGTGTTGCGCATTACGGATGCGGGCGGGATCCCGGCGGACAACCCATTTGTCGGCCAAGCAGGGGCTTTGCCGGAAACTTTTACCTATGGCCACCGCAACATTCAGGGAATGGCCCGCCACCCTGAAACAGGGGCAATTTGGTCCCATGAACATGGGCCGCAGGGTGGGGACGAGATCAACATCTTGGCCCCCGGCGTCAACTACGGCTGGCCCCTAATCACCCACGGTCGAGAATATACGGGAGAACCCGTCGGCCAAGGACTGGCGGCAGCTCCCGGCTTGGCTTCCCCTCTGCTGCACTGGACGCCCTCTATCGCTCCTTCTGGCATGACTTTCTACACGGGAGAGGCTTTCCCAGAATGGCGGGGCAACCTGTTTGTGGGGGCGCTGGCCGGGCAACACTTGGCCCGTCTGGTACTGGATGGAGAGCGCGTGGTGGCAGAAGAGCGTCTCTTAGAGGGGGCGGTGGGCCGCATTCGCGATGTGCGGCAGGGGCCGGATGGACTCCTTTACCTGTTGACGGACGCCCCGAATGGATCCCTGCTGCGCCTGGAGCCAGCACCCTGAAGGCATCGGCTTAGGAGATGACGGAAACTATCCTGCTCCCGCTGGGCAGCTTTTTGGCGGGACAGGGACTTTCCCCAGAGTAGGGCCTGGGAACTCAAAAGCTGAGGCTCTCCCAGGAGACGTTAATGTCTTCCAAAAGCAGCGACTTGTTGTAAATCTGCAGGATGATCAACAGGAAGACGGCAAATAGGGCCATGAAGACCGCCATCAGGGGCGTGGTGCCCCAGCCGGGAGCCACTTTGCCGTATTCCGAGTTGAGGGGACGCAGCAGATCGCCCAGTCTGGTACGAATGGCCATAGGTTCTCGCAGTAAGTTAGGAACAGAACACATTGATGAAGTCGAAGATGACCAACCCGGGCGGTGGATCCTTGGTGCTCGGCACCGCCCAGACAGCCACCCCATTAAAATCACGCTATCAGAATCTGGCCAACCCCTTTTGCCTTGAGCAATGAATTGTAAACTTGTGTAATACTGTAGTCGAACGCTCTCAGGATCTGAGGACTCAGACTTAGATATGGAACCCACCTTTTCCCTAATTGTGGCGATTGCGGCAGTCACCATCTGCATCACCGCGTTTGCCATCTACACGGCCTTTGGCCCCCCTTCCAAGGACTTGCAGGATCCCTACGAGATGCACGAGGATTAAAGCTTGTCGTTGGGATATCTGGGTAAATGTCTGCTCGGTTGACCCCCCGTCTCTCCTTTCACAAGTACCAGGGTTTGGGGAACGATTTTATCCTGGTGGACAACCGCCGGCAGTCTCAGCCCTGCTTGAGCCCGGAAGAGGCCGTCGCCCTTTGCAATCGCCGCTTTGGGGTAGGAGCCGATGGGGTTATCTTCCTGCTGCCAGGGCAGGAGGGGGCGGACTTTAGCATGCGCCTCTTCAACAGCGATGGTTCCGAGGCGGAGATGTGCGGCAATGGGATCCGCTGTTTGGCCCGCTTTCTGCAGGACTTGGGGATCCCAGGTCGGGATGGCGCCTACCAGATCCACACCTTGGCGGGGCGAATCGTGCCGCAGGTGCGGGCAGATGGGCTGGTCACAGTGGACATGGGGATCCCTCGCCTTTTGGCCAAGCAGATCCCCACCACCTTGGTCGAACCGGATGAGAAGGTCATTCGGCAGCCGCTTGCAGTGGCCGGGCGAGAGTGGCGGGTGACGGCGGTGAGCATGGGCAACCCCCATTGTGTGGTCTTCCTGGAAGAAGAGGGATCCCTGGAGGAGCTGGACTTGGCAGCTGTGGGCCCCCTGTTTGAGCATCATCCGGCCTTTCCTGAGCGCACCAACACCGAATTTGTGCAGGTGCTCAGCCCGACTCGTCTGCGCCTACGGGTTTGGGAGCGGGGAGCAGGGGCAACGCTGGCTTGTGGGACGGGTGCCTGTGCTGTTTTGGTGGCTGCTGTTTTGGAGGAGCGCGCAGAATCGCAAGCTACAGTAGAACTGCCGGGAGGAAATCTGGAAATTCGCTGGGATCCGAGCACACAGCATGTGTGGATGACCGGCCCTGCCCTGCACGTCTTCAGCGGCACCACTGCCGGTTGAGAACTAGGCTCCCAGACCCAACAGGAGGATGGCCAGGAGGCCGAGGATCCCATAGGCAACGCTCCAGCCCTGCCGCCAGATCAGCGCCACTGCCAGGCCCAATAAGACCAAGCCCAAGCCCAGGCCAAGGCGCAGGAACAGGGGGTGAACCCATCGGTTGAGGAATCGTTTGAGCCAAGGGAACACCACCCCTAAGACGAAAGCCACAGCAACTGGGATCCAATCTGCCTGATCCCACTCCCCCAACAGGTAAAGGCCGCCCAGACAGATGCCCAAGCAGAAAAACAGCACCCGCATGCCGGGATAGTCTTGTCGATAGTTGAAAGCAAGGCTTCGGAGCTCCTTGGGGTGGGCCAAGACCAATGGCTCTACGGCAAAACTTTCGCTCCACTCCGGCGCTTCTTCAGTTTGTCCGCGGCACCAAAGGTAAACGTTGACCTTGCGCAACCCTTGCAGCAGAGAGGCTTCCACCGCACTGCGCACCACCTCCATCACCTGCAGGGTATCCACCACATCGCCCGGCAGCCGTTCCAGCAGCACGTTGAGAACAGGCCCCTTCAGCTCGGCTCGGCCAAACAGCCGCAAGTTGGCAAGCTTGTAATCGAGGATTTGGTTCAAGATTTTGAGCTGGCGGCGCATGGGATCCCGCGAACAGAGAGCCGTCGTTCGACCGGTTGACTCAAAGCTTCAACATGACCGGTATGACCAGTCTAACGGTTGGGCCAGAGCGGCAGAAAAGAGACGTTCCCGGTGTGAAAAGGAGGTGGGACTATCCGATGAGGGTGCGAATGCACCGGCGAATGCTGAGGTTGGATCGCTCCAAGTCGGCAAATCCGCTCAGAAGAGTTCCCTGGCCGTCCAAAAGCAGCAAAGCGGCCTGTTGGCGAAAATTGATCCCAGGCAAGGTTGCAGCGGCTATTTCTTGCAGCTTCTGGATGGTTTCTCCCTCAAAATCGACAGAGACGTACACAAATGGAGAAACCAAACGAGGATCCGTCGGCACGCTCTCTCGGATGACCTGCAAAACCAAATTTCGCACCAACAGCAGCCCCCTACCATCTACCAGCACAATCTGTCGCAGTCGGGGGTTTCGCCCGAACTCCAGGGCCAAACTTTTGGAGAGGGCTTCCGATTGCGAGCGGGTTTGGCTGTTGGTCAGGATCAGCGCTTGAATGCCGTCGTACCGACTTAAGTCAAGCTGCCCTCCGAAAACGCTCTCCACTTTGAAAGCCAGAGATTCATCACGGTTACCATTGCTGGGGCAGTTGCCGGCTTGAACGGGATCGAACGCGCCCGCCAAAAGCAGGACAAGGGTGACAAACCCCGAAGCGACAAGTCTCTTTGGCAAGCAAAGCCAGCAGCGGTTAGCCGGGGCACAGCAGCAGGACAGCACTCGGTTCATGGCGGGGAGTTCTGGAGCGGGCCGGCCAAATCTTAACCGATCTTCATCTTTGGCGTTCCAAAATGACCTCTCGGCTTCTCATCCCCATTGGGTTGGTGCCCATAATGGAAGGCAGTTTCTGGTTTGCTGGCCATGACTCACGCCTCTTTGCTGGATGCCCTCAACCCTTCTCAGCGCCAAGCGGTGCAACATTTTTGTGGCCCGTTGCTGGTGGTTGCCGGGGCAGGTTCCGGCAAGACACGCGCCCTCACCCACCGCATTGCCTACCTGGTTCGCCACTATCGGGTGGATCCAGGAGAAATTTTGGCCGTGACCTTCACCAACAAGGCCGCCCGTGAGATGAAAGAGCGCATTGAGCAGCTCTTTGCCGAGCAAGAAGCTCAAGAACAATTTGGGATCCCGCTGGAGCAATTGGAGCCAGCCCAAGTCACCCGGCTGAAATCCAGCGTTTACCATCGGCTGATTAAACCCCTTTGGATCGGCACTTTCCACAGCTTATTTGCCCAGATCCTGCGCATAGATATTGAAAAATATCAGGATCCCAAGGGGCGAAAGTGGACTCGCAACTTCTCGATTTTCGATGAATCAGATGCCCAATCCCTGGTGAAGGAGATTGTAACCAAGCAACTGAACTTAGATGAGCGCAAGTTTGACCCAAGGTCGGTACGCTACGCCATTAGCAATGCCAAAAACCAAGGCTGGACTCCTGCCGACCTGGAGCGCAATCAACCCAACTTCCGTGGCCGTACCATTGCCCAAGTTTACGAAATCTATGAAGACCAACTGGCAGCCAACAACGCACTGGACTTTGATAACTTGATTTGGATACCGGTGCAGCTTTTTCGACAAAATGAGCAGGTGTTGGCTTACTGGCACCAACGATTTCGACATATTTTGGTAGACGAATACCAAGACACCAACCGTACCCAGTATGAGCTGATCCGTCTGCTGGCCACCAACGGCGAGACCCGCAGATCTCAGTTGGATTGGAGGAACCGATCGATCTTTGTGGTGGGAGACGCCGATCAAAGCATCTATCGGTTTCGCGGGGCAGATTTTACCATCTTGCTGGAGTTTCAAGAGACCTTTGGCGATGGTCTTCCGGACGATGATACCCGCACCCTGATCAAGCTGGAGGAGAACTATCGCTCTACAGCTACCATTCTGCAGGCGGCCAACGCCCTCATCGAGAAAAATACAGAGCGCATTGATAAAGTTCTCAGGCCAACCCGTCAGCAAGGAAGTCCGATTTTCCTTCATCAGGCGGATGACGAGATTGCAGAGGCTGAGTTTGTTGTCAATACCATCCGGCGGTTACACAGCCAAAATGCCAATGCTTTCTCCTGGGGAGATTTTGCCATTCTCTACCGCACCAACGCTCAATCCCGTCCTTTTGAAGAGGTTTTGCTGCGGTGGGGGATCCCTTACACGGTGGTAGGCGGACTGCGATTTTACGACCGCAAAGAAATTAAGGATGTCCTGGCCTATTTGCGGGTTGTGGCCAACCCTGCCGACTCCTTTAGCCTGCTGCGAATTATTAACGTGCCGCGCCGTGGCATCGGCAAATCTACTCTGGACAAGCTGACCGAAGCGGCGGCGGCTCTCAACGTGCCTTTGTGGGAAATTCTCAGCGATGAAACCTCTGTAAGTAGCTTGGCGGGCCGTTCGGCTAAGCCTGTCATTCAGTTTGCTCAGTTGATTCAGCATTGGCATCGACAGGCTTCTCAGACTTCAGCCGCCACCCTTATCGAAGGGTTGCTAAGGGATTCCGGCTATTTGGAGGATCTCAAGGCACAGGGTACAGACGAAGCCGAAGAAAGAGCGGCCAACGTGATGGAACTTTACAATGCCGCCCGCCAATTCGAGGAAGAACAGGAGGATCCCAGCCTTGAGGCTTTTTTGAGCAATGTGTCTTTGGCTTCCGACTTGGACAACCTTCAGGAAGGCGCTGAGAAAGTTTCGCTAATGACGTTGCACTCTTCCAAAGGTTTGGAGTTTCCTGTTGTGTTCTTGGTGGGGGTGGAACAGGGTCTATTTCCCAATTTCCGGGCTTTGGAGGATCCCGCTGCTTTGGAAGAAGAGCGACGCCTTTGCTACGTGGGCATTACCCGTGCCCGTGAGCAGTTGTATATCAGCCACGCCAGGGAAAGGATGCTCTACGGCAACCGAGAACCGGCCATTCCTTCCGTATTTTTAAGTGAGCTACCTCAAGAGTTGATCGAGTCCGACAGGCGCGGAGCCCCTTCTCGACAGCTTTCCCACGGCAGTGGGCTGCCCCTTGCAACGGCACACAAGGCCAAGCCCAATCCCGGCCAAGGCCGTTCAGAACAGTGGGCGATTGGCGATCGCTTGCAACATCCCCAATTTGGACAAGGCCAGATTACCCATGTGTTCGGCAGCGGTGAACGGGTCACGATTGCGGTGAGGTTTCCCGGTATTGGGCAACAGAAAATCCTGGATCCCCGTATTGCTCCCATTCAAAAGCTCAGCTAAGCGGCTGAACTCGGAAGGAACCCAGTGATGAAGAGAGATAAGGGGAAGTGGTGTAGAAGTCTGTAGCTCATTCGAGATTGCCTTTGCAGGAACCTCTTGTGCTGGTGAAAGGCTCTCTGGAGAATGGGTTGGCAGGGATCCCTTTTATCGTGTAGAACTGTGAAGGTCTGCCAGAGTAAAGCCCCTGAAAGGTTCACGAGTTCACCGTCTGGGTTTGAACCATTTCGCTAGGTGGGCAGTCCAAACCGACAAGTCGTTCTCTTGTGCCTGTGAGCCGGGTTTACTCTCCCCAATGGCAGCTTCCTCACGCCTGCACACTCAGCCTAGTGCTGTTTTTGGGTGTTCCTAGCTCTGTCGTCTATGCCCAGATGTTTTGGGCCCAGCGTCCAGCAGGGATGGGAGCACCGCGTCCTGTCTCGGTAGATGTGACCAGAGCCCAGGTGGGATCCCTGGGGGCCGACTTGCGTTACACCGGCACTACCCAGCCCCTGCGGCAAGCCACGCTGCGAACCCGTACCGAAGGATTGCTCTTGGAGTTATCGGTGGAGGTCGGGGATCCCGTCCAAGAGGGGCAACTGCTGGGCCAACTGGATCCCACGCTGCTGCAGGCTGCTCTTCTCCAGGCCCAGGCCCAACTGGCAGCGCAAGAATCTCAGGTGGCACAGGCACAAGCGCAGCTCAGCAATGCCCGCACCCAAGTGGAGCAGGCCCGTCTGAATCTTCTACAACAGGAAGCCGATGCCGAGCGCCTAGGACGGTTGGCACAGGAGGGAGCTGTTTCTGCCCAGCAGGCGGAGCAAGCTCGTACTGCGGCCCGCACCGCCGCCCAGGCTTTGCGCTCTGCGGAAGACCAGGTTCGCGTCCAAGAACAAGCCGTGATCGCCGCCCAACGCCAGGTGGAAGCGCAGAGATCTTTGGTGGCTCAGGCCCAAGAGCGCCTTTCCTACACACAGTTGCGAGCACCCCTAAGTGGGGTGGTGCTCTCCCGGCAGGCGGATCCGGGCAGCTTTTTGAACTCAGGGGCAGATGTACTGACGGTGGCCGATTTCAGCCAGGTGAGGGTGGAGTTTCCCCTCTCCGAGTTGGAGTTGTCGCGCGTACAGGTGGGCCAAGCCGTTCGGGTGGAATTGGACGCTTTTCCCGGCCAGAGCTTCGCCGGACAAATTGTCCGCATTTCCCCGGCTGCGGATCCCCAGGCCCGTCTGATCCCGGTTGAAGTGGTGATCGCCAATCCCAACGGACGCATTGGCAGTGGGCTGCTGGCGCGGGTGGCATTGACGGGGCCGGCGGCTCAACGGGTGATCGTTCCCGCAACAGCGATTCAGCAGAATGGGCCGGGTTCTGCTACGGTCTTTGTGGTGGAGCGGCAGGGAGAAGTAACGCGGGTGTTGGCCCGCCCGGTGCAATTGGGAGAACAGCGGGATGGACGGGTGGAAATTGTGTCGGGATTGGAGGCTGGCGAACCGTTTGTGGTGCGCAGCTCTGCTCCTCTCCAAGATGGGCAGGAAGTGCAGTTGAGTGTCATCTCCGAACGATTTTGATCTGAATACTCTGGATAGCAAGTTTCTGAATAGCAAGTTTGAATAGCAAGGAAGCCAAACCCATGACCCCAGCCAACAGTGGACTCAGCCTCAGCGGCCTGGCCATCCGCCGCCACATCGGCACCCTGATGCTGGCCTTGGCAGTGATCGTCATGGGCCTCTATTTCCTCACCCGCCTGCCGGTGGACTTGCTGCCCTCGATTGTCTATCCCCGTATTGGCGTGCGGGTGGAGCTGGCGGGAGTAACCCCAGAGGTGGCCGTTGAGGAGATCACCCGCCCTTTGGAAGACTCTCTTTCCACAGTGGAAGGGGTGGAACAGCTCTATTCCACCACCCGCGAAGGGCAGGTTCGGGTGGATCTCTTCTTTGCGCCAGGGGGGAACATCGACCAAGCCCTGAACGACACCACGGCAGCGGTGAACCGGGCCAGAGGGCGGCTGCCGGATGGGGTTTCGGCTCCCACGGTGTTCAAGTTTGACCCCTCCCAGTTGCCTGTTTACGAGTTTGCCCTGAGCGCGCCTGGGCTGACGGGCGTGGAGCTGCGCCGCTTTGCTGAAGCAGAGTTGGCCCGCGAGCTGGGAGTGGTGCCGGGGGTGGCTACGGTGGATGTGGCCGGGGGCACCCTTGAAGAGGTGCAGGTGGATCTGGACTTGGAGCGGCTGCAGGCCCTGGGGCTGGGCCTAGCGGATGTGCTCGGCCAACTGCAAGCCCGCAACCAGGATCTTGCCGGTGGTCGGATCCGCGGCGAGCTGTTGGAGCCTTTGACGCGCACAATGGGCCGGTTCCGCAGCCTAGAAGACATTCAAGCGTTGCGCTTCAACACCCCCAGCGGAGGAACGGTGCACCTGCGCGATTTTGCCACAGTGGCTGTTCGCCCTGCCGCCGAAGGGGTGCGGGTAACCTTGAATGGAAAGCCGGCGGTGCGCCTGAGCATTCAAAAGCAGCCCGATGCCAATACCATCCGCGTGGTGGACGGGATCCGTCGCCGCCTGGAGCAACTGCGGGCCGCTGGCCTCATCCCGCCGGAGGTGACCCTGATCCCCACCGGCGACGAGTCCCGCTTCATCCGCAGCTCGATTCAAAGTGTGGCTCTTGCCGGCGTGAGTGGGGGGGTGCTGGCCGGGCTGGCGGTGCTGCTGTTTTTGGGATCCCTGCGCCAGACCCTGATCGTGGTGGCGGCCATTCCTCTGGCCACCCTGATGGCGGTGTTGCTGATGGGCCTGTTCGGCCTTTCCATCAACATCATCAGCCTGGGGGGCCTGGCCCTGGGGGTGGGGATCGTGGTGGACAACGCCATCGTGATGTTGGAAGCCATCGCTAAAGGAACAGAAGGGATCCCGCGGCAGGATGCCCGTTGGTTTGGGCAGCGGGTGCTCGAGCAGGCGGAGCGCAGCAGCCGCCAGTTGGAATCGGCCCTGGTGGCCTCAACGGCCACCAACTTGGTGTCGGTGTTGCCCTTTTTGCTGGTGGGAGGGTTTGTTTCGCTGATTTTCAACGAGCTGATTTTGACCATCAGCTTTGCTGTGGCCGGATCCCTGGTGGTGGGCCTGACGGTGGTGCCCATGCTCACCTCACGCCTGTTGACGATTCGCCGCAGCAGTGGATTGGGGCAGTGGGGCCCGATCCGCAGCTTTGCGCGGGCGATGCTGGGCGGCACCTACGCCTACCAACGGTTGCTGAGCCGTCTGTTAGAACGACCTGCCTTGCCGATCTTGCTGGCATTTCTTCTCCTGGGCGGAGGGAGCTACTGGATGGCCGGGCAACTGAACCAGGAGCTGCTGCCCCGCATCAGCACCGGGCAGGTGAACCTGTCTGCCAACTTTGCCCCCGGCACCACCCTAGATACCAACCACCGCATTATGCAGGAGGTGGATCGCCTTCTGCTGCAACAGCCTGAGGTGGAGTATGTGTTCACCACCGCAGGCGGATCTGCCTTCGGGGGCAGCACCTTTGAAAACCCCCTGCGGGGCACCAGCACCATCACCCTTAAGCCCGGCACAGCAGTGCGGCCCTTTGTGGATCGGATGAATGAGCTGGTCAGCCAACTCAACCTGGTGGGATCCCGCATCCGCCTGTCTCCGGGCAGTGTACGCGGCCTTTCCGCCCGTAACTCTGCCATCAATGCCGAAGTGGATGTGGTGCTTCAAGGGGAAGGCACCCAGGCGCTTCAAGAGGCCAGCCGCACAGTGTTGCGGGCCTTGGACGAACAGGCCACCCTCTCCACCTTCCGCCCCGAGGCGGATGACAGCCAACCGGAACTCCAGATTTGGCCCGATTGGGAGCGGGCCGCCCCCTTGCGCCTCAGCCTTCAGGACATAGGCCGGGTGGTACAGACGGCAGTGCAGGGATCCGTGCCCGCCCAACTGCAGCAGGGAGACCGCCTCCTGGATGTGCGGGTTCGCCCGGCCACGTCCATCACCCAGCCTTCGCAACTGGAGCGCCTGCCCTTGGTTGTGCAGAATGGGCAGCCCCTGCGCTTGGGGGATGTGGCCAGGTTGCAGATGGGGGAGGCCCCTGGGGAAATTCGCCGTCTCAACCAACGGCAGGTGGTCATTTTGAACGGCAGTCTTAGGGCCGGGGCCAGCCAAAGTGCCGCCATCGCCGAGCTGGATGGGATCTTATCCGGCTTGGAGTTGCCCCCCGGCGTGACCCGCCTGCCCAGCGTGGCTTTGGAAAACAACCGGGAGCTGCGCAATAACCTGCTGCTGCTGGGATCCCTGGCAGCTTTTTTGGTGTTTGTGGTGATGGCGGTGCAGTATAACTCCCTCCTCGACCCGCTGGTGATCATGCTGACGGTGCCCTTGGCTCTCTCCGGCGGGATCCTGGGCTTGTTCCTCACCCGCACGGCTGTGGGCGCTACGGTGCTGGTGGGGGCGGTGCTGCTGGTGGGCATTGTGGTCAACAACGCCATTTTGATGGTGGAGTTGGCCAACCAAATCCGGGAGGAACAGGGCTTGGATTACCGCAGTGCCATGCTAGAGGCTGCCCCGCAGCGGCTGCGCCCGATCCTGATGACCGCCGTGACGACGGTGCTGGGCCTGTTTCCCTTGGCCCTGGGCTGGGGAGAGGGATCCGAACTGCTACAGCCGCTGGGGGTTGTGGTCTTTTCCGGCCTTTCCCTGGCGACGCTGCTGACGTTGTTGGTGATCCCTTGCTTTTATGTGCTGCTGCATGGCGGGGAAAGCAAAACCTCAACTCCCTCTTTTCCCCAGCTAGCGGTTGCCCCACCCCCAGCCTTGTCCGAGACTTCCGGTCAGTAGCTGTGGTTGGCGTTGCTGATGGATTGGCGTTGTTGATCTCGGTTAGCTGACCTTGGGGTTAGGCTTAGGCACCAGTTTCAGCCCAGAAGGTTGGGGCTGTGCGTCCTCGGCTCTGTCCGGTACCAGGCGCAGGGGCGGGCCAAAGCGGCCAACCGCTATGGTGTTGTGCAAAGCCGGGATCTGGCGGATGGATCCCTGGCGTAGGCAGCGGTGCAAACGGCGCAGCAGAAACAGGTCGGCTTCGGAGCACTCCTCTCGGAATAGCCTCACGTTGAGTTCGTGTTCCTGAGCAGCAGTGAGCAGACCGGTCATCATGGCGGTTTGAATGATCTGCTGCACGGTCACGGTCGTCGCTTCATCCATAGGTTTATGCGGTTGGATTGAGACCTTTTGCTGCTCTTATTCTCGATAAATCCCCCTGATATTTACTCCGCCAAATAGCGGATTCGATATGCGCGCTTTGTCATCTTTCCCAATGTTCAGGAAATAGGGCTTTCCAGGTATCCATTGACTTTCTGATCCATCCAGATCCTATTCAGGCGAAAAGCTTGAAATCCTTGCTTCACAAGCCTTTCCAATCGAAGTGGGAGTAGAGCCAACAATTGGATACGTAGGGATCCCATCCTCACCGCAGTACAAAATTAGACTCAACAATGAGTTGATTGAACTGGCCAAAGCGGTGCTGATCCCATGATTTTCCGGGCTGTTGTTTGAGTCTGTGAACAGATATCTGTGGCAATACGGAACTGAGAAGCAATGTTCGTCACCGACAAATGGCGTAGGGTTGCTCGGCTTTTTGTCTGTACCTTGTCGGCAACGCAGGCATAGAGGATGAGCACCAGCTTTGTGTTAGTGTGGGGGCATTCTGTAGTGGCGATTGGCCGTGTCGGAAACTCCACAAACAGTCGGCTGTGCTGCCCCTCTGGGCTGCTGTGGCTGCGGCTGTCTGGGCCTACTGGCGGTGCTGGGCTTGGGGCTGGCGGGGGCAGGGATCCTAGTCTGGAATGGGATCCGTGCCTCAGGAGCCTATCGCACCTACCAATTGGCGGTGGAGCAGCTCAAACAAAATGCTGTGGTGGTGGAACGTCTGGGGGAACCCTTGAGGCCGGGATGGCCCTCGCGGCTGCGTTTTCAGGAAAATGAGGAAGCGGGCTGGGTGTGTCTGTCTTTTTTGATTACAGGGGCCCAGCGCACCGGCGATGTGGTTGTGGAATCGGAGCGGGGCATGGCGGGCTCGGCATGGCAGTTGCGCCATCTGCAGGTGAAAGTTGACGGGGATCCGCAGGCCATTCCGGTCATTGAGGGGGGATCCCGCTGTGAAGAGGAAGAGCCGGATAGAGAAGCCCTGCCCCTGCAGCCAGAGGGCGACATCTAGGTAGCCGAATAGGCTCAGCCGCGGGTAGAGTCAAAAGGACTCCGTCCCGCTGACGCGAACGGTTGTGGCCTTGGATCCCTATGCGGTCGCTCCCTTACCTGCGCTTGCTGCTGTTGTTGGCGCTGTTGGCCTCGTTCACCGGCCTGATCGTTTGGCTAATCCAATCGTTTCTCGATCTGTACTACGCCACCCGTTACCACCCGATTTTGGGGGGGCTGTTGATCGGGGTGCTGCTGCTGCTGCTGCTGGTGTTTTTGGCCGCTGCCATCTACTACTTGTTTCTGTTTCGCCAACCCGCCCCCAGCAGGAGGGAAATTACCCAACCCCTTGCCTTGCCGGAGACGGCCTTGGACAAGCGGAAAGCGGCGCAACAGAACTTGGCCCAACTGGAGGCGCAGATGGCGCAAATCCAGGATCAGGTGGCGCGGGCAGCGCTGGCAGAACGGTCGGCCCTACTGGCCAAACAATTGGCCCAGCCCCAACTGAAGGTGGTGGTCTTCGGCACCGGGTCGGCGGGCAAGACTTCTCTGGTGAACGCGCTGCTGGGGCGGCGGGCGGGGGCGGTGGGGGCCACTCTGGGCACCACCCAGGCGGTAGCTTGTTACGATTGGAACTTGCCCGGGATCCCGCAGCCGGTGCAGATCGTGGATTGCCCCGGCATTTTGGAGATCGGCCCGGCAGGGGTGATGCGGGAACAGGAGGCGCAAGCCCAAGCCCAAGCTGCCGATCTGCTCCTAGTGGTGGTGGATGGGGATCTGCGCCAGTCGGAGGTAGATCCCTTGCGCCGGTTGATCGCCCTGGGCAAACGGGCCTTGCTGATCCTGAACAAAGCAGATCGCTACACCTCAGAAGAACGGCAGATCCTCTTGCAACGCCTGCGGGAGCGGGTTCATCCCCTGATCCCACCTCAGGATGTGTTGATGGCTGCCGCTGCTCCAGCCCCTGTACGGGTGGGATCCCAAACCTGGCGACCGGAGCCGGATGTGGCCGCCGTGCGGGATCGCGTGCAGGCAGTGCTCTATGCCGAAGGTGGATCCCTGGCCTTGGACAATGCTCTGCTGCAATCGCAACAGTTGGGGGAAGAGGCCAAGCGGATTCTCCAAGCCCAACTGCGCCGCCAAGCCGAGGAAGTGATCGATCGCTTTCAGTGGATTGTTACAGGGGTGGTATTTGCCAACCCCATCCCGGCGGTGGATCTGCTGGCCATTGCCGCCATCAACGCCCAGATGGTGGTGGAACTGGGATCCCTTTACGGCTGCAAGATGGATCTGCAGCAGGGGCGGGAGCTGGCCTTGTCTCTGGCCAAAACCTTAGCCGGCTTGGGCTTGGTGGAAGGAGCGATCCAACTGACCACGGGGATCTTGGCCACCGTTGCCGAGGTAAGCGTCGTCGGTTTTCTGGCGACAGCCCCCATTCAGGCGGCCAGCGCCGGCTATCTCACCCGCATTGCCGGCAAGAGCTTCATTGAGTACTTCCAGCACAACCAAAGCTGGGGCGAAGGGGGGATGCAGGCGGTGGTTAAGGCCCAGGTGCAAAATACCCAAAAATCCGGTTGGCTCAAAGAGTTTGTCCGCGAGGCTTCTCGGCGCATTTTCCGAAATGGAATGAGCAAAGACTAAAGGGCCAGCCCAAGGGATCCCTAGCAGCCACTCACGGCAATATCGGTCGGCATAAAGGCCAGCTCCATTTGCGCCACATAATCGGCGTAGCTCAGTGCCGGCACGGTATCCCACTCCGCCAAGCCGTGCATGCACTTTGACCATTGGATGAAGGCGGCAGGATAGATGTAGGCCAAGCTGGGATCCTGCAAAACCTCTTTGGGCAGCGGAGGAGCGGACTTGAGCACCGCCAACAGAGCCGGGGGCTTGGGGAGAATCCCGCGCGTGGCCTCGATCTGCTCTGGGGAAACCCTAAACTTGGCGGCGATAAACGAGATCACTTTGGAAATGGCCATCACCCAACACCAACCTCGCCTATAAAAGTAGATTGCCCCGAAGCCGAAGGGCTGACTTCAGGGATCCCACGGAGACCGGAAAAACATGGGCAAGGATGGCCGTAGGCGGCTCTGGGATCCCCTTGCTTGGAGCCGCTGCTCCTCGTTATCCTAGTAAAGCTGAAAAATCTGGGGAAACAGGTGAGCCGTGGCTAAAAAGAGCATGATCGAGCGGGAGAAGAAGCGCCAACGCTTGGTCGAGAAGTATCGGGAGAAGCGCCAACAACTGAAAGCGGCCATGGCCGATCCCAACATCGACCAGGCCACCCGCATGGAGCTGCACGCCCAACTGCAAAAACTCCCTCGGGCCAGCTCGCCCACACGCCTGCGCAACCGCTGCTGGAAAACCGGGCGTCCCCGGGGTTACTTCCGCGATTTCGGCCTGTGCCGCAACAGCCTGCGGGAAATGGCCCACCGAGGCTTACTGCCAGGCGTAGTTAAGTCTAGCTGGTAGCTACCCGACCTTCGCCGCTTGGTTGAACGGCCAAAACATCCTTTTGAGAGATCCTGAGTGGGCCTGCAACCTTTCCAGCTCTGCGACGAAGATCTCACCCCTGCAATGGCAAAGGCCCTGGCCGGGGAACCCCACTTGGCCGTGGATACGGAGACGATGGGGTTGATCCCGCAGCGGGACAGGCTCTGCGTGGTGCAAATCGCCAACCCTGCCGGCGAGGTGGTGTTGTTGCGGTTGAGCCGTGGAGTAAAGCAGGCCCCCCTTCTGGCGGGGCTGCTGACGGATCCCAACATTGAAAAGATTTTCCACTACGCCCGCTTTGACCTGGCGATGCTGCGCTATCACCTGGGGATCCGGGCGTGGCCCGTCTTTTGCACCAAAATTGCCAGCAAACTGGCCCGCACCTACACCAGCAAGCATGGCCTCAAGGATGTGGTGAGCGAGCTGTGCGGGGTCGAACTCAACAAAACTGCCCAAAGCTCCGATTGGGGAGCCGTCCACGCGCTATCCGCCGAACAACTGGAGTATGCCGCCAACGATGTTCGCTATTTGATCCCGGTGCGCCACAAGTTGGCGGAGATGTTACGGCGGGAAGAACGCTGGGAGTTGGCGCAGCAGTGTTTCCAACATTTGCCTACTTTGGTAGAGCTGGATCTGTTGGGCTTCAGTAACGTCTTCGAACATCAGTAGGCGGGGCTTTACTTGATAGACAGTCACTGTCTTCGATGACCGGGCCCTCGGGGATCCCACATCTCCTGAAGCGGAAAATGGGGGGACCTCACCGGCCCACAAAGTATCTGGCAACACAGCTGGCTGCCCCTCTCTCTGATGTAGTGGGGATGGGGTTGGCCATACCAATCGAGATAAACCGGCCTGCAACCCTCATTGCTCCGGCCATCATCTGTCCAGATCAAGGGGAGTAACCCTCACTTGGGCCACTGTGAAAACCATTGGAGCTGAGTTGATGTTGGAGTCGCAAAGGGTGGTTCAAAGTGGGTCATCTTCCCCCAGCATCCCAGGCAAGCCTGTTCTGGAGTTTTGCCACGTCTCGCTGCAGTACCCCGGCAAGGGATCCCCGGTCACGATCATCCGCGACCTCAGCTTTTCCGTGGAGCACTCGGAGTTTGTTTCCATCGTGGGGCCGAGCGGCTGTGGCAAAACCTCGCTGCTGAAGATGGTCTCCGGCCTGAACACCAACTACAGCGGCACCCTCTACTTCCAGTCGCAGCCCATCACCGGCCCCCTGAAGAGTGTGGGCATGGCTTTCCAAAACCCGGTGCTGCTACCCTGGCGCACGACCTTACAGAACGTGTTGCTGCCGTTGGAGGTGGTGGAGCCTTACAAGCGTACCTTCAAGCAAAACCTGGCCCAGCATGAAAAGTCGGCGCTGGAGCTGCTGGCCACCGTGGGCTTGGAGGGTTTTCAGAAAGCCTATCCTTGGCAGCTTTCCGGGGGAATGCGGCAGCGGGCTTCCTTGTGCCGCGCTTTGATCCATCAGCCGGAGCTGCTGCTGTTGGACGAACCTTTTGCTGCTCTGGATGCCTTTACCCGCGAGGATATGTGGGAAATGTTGCAACGGCTGTGGATGCGCACCGGCTGCACTGCTATTCTGATCACCCACGACTTGCGGGAAGCAGTTTTCCTCTCCGATACCATTTATGTGATGGGGCCACGACCGAGCGAGATCATCTTTTCCCTCAAAGTGGATCTGCCCCGTCCACGCCCGCTGGAGATCTGCCTGACGGACGAGTTTCACCACTTGGTCTCGGAAGTGCGCAAGCACATTCGGCGCAGCTATTAGGCTAAACAGCCATTGGCCTAGTCAAGCCTGGATAGACTACTGCCCAACTCTGCCGAGGGATCCCGATGAAAAAATCATTTGACCGATTTTTGCAGACCAAAGCGGCTTCTGTTGTTTTACCTGCTGCCACCATCGTTTTGACCATTGTGCTCTGGCAGGTGGGGGTGGGGCTGTTCAATGTTCCTCGCTTCATTCTGCCGGCGCCCACCGAGATCCTGGCAGCCATGAACCAATGGAGCCCGGTGATTATGCGCCACTCCCTAACCACCCTCACTTCGACGCTGCTGGCCTTTGTGCTGGCTTTGGTGGGGGGGATAGTGCTTGGAGCGATCATCGGCAGCTCTCGCCTGGCCCATCTGTGTTTGTACCCGCTGCTGGTGGGGTTTAACACCATCCCAAAGGTGGCTTTGGTGCCACTGCTGGCGATTTGGTTTGGCTTGGGCACGATCCCGGCGGTGATCACGGCCTTTTTGCTGGCTTTTTTCCCCATTGCGGTCAATGTGGCGGTGGGGCTGGAGACGGTGGAAGCCGAAATGCGGGATGTGCTGCGCTCGTTGGGGGCCAGCTCTTGGGAGATCTTCACCAAGGTGGGGCTACCCCACAGCATGCCCTACCTGTTTGCCTCGTTGAAGGTGGCCATCTCCTTTGCTTTTGTCGGCTCGGTGATCTCGGAGACGGTGGCTTCTAACCAGGGGCTGGGCTACCTGATCGTGTCGGCCAGCTCTTCTTTTGATGTGCCTTTGGCCTTTGCGGGTTTGGTTGCCCTCGGCATTATGGGCATTTTGCTCTACACCTTTTTTGCGGCTTTGGAGCGCTATGTCCTGTCCTGGCGACAGTAGCATCTGCTCCAGGGGATCCCACCGATGCCTGAACAAGCTAGCCCAAATCTGGAAAAGTGGCCCGCACTGCCGGGTGGACGATCTTTCCTGCCCTGATGTTGAGCCCTTTGGCCAAGGCCGAGTCTTGTTCCAAAGCAGCGGGCAAGCCGAGATTGGCCAGCTTGAGGATGTAGGGGAGTGTGGCGTTGACCAGCGCTTGGGTCGAAGTCCAGGGAACGGCTCCGGGCATGTTGGGAACGCCGTAGTGTAGCACCCCGTAGGCTTCGTAAACCGGCTGGGCATGGGTGGTAACCCGTGTGGTAGCAATGCACCCCCCCTGATCCACCGCCACATCCACAATGAGGGAGCGAGGACGCATTTGGGCCACCAACTCTTCTCCCACCAAGACCGGCGCCCGCCTTCCCGGCACCAACACTGCCCCCACCAGCAGGTCGGCCTCGCGAACACACTCTTCCACGCTTTGGGCCGTGCTGTAGAGCAGCTCCACACGGGATCCAAAGAGCAGCTCCAGCTCGTTCAGCCGCTGCAGGTTGATGTCCAAAATCTGCACCCGCGCCCCCAAGCCTACGGCCATTTTGGCCGCCTCGGTGCCCACCGTGCCTCCGCCCAAGATCACCACCCGTCCCGGCGATACCCCTGGGATCCCACCCAGCAACACGCCTCGCCCCCCCTGTTGTCGGGTGAGGTAATGGGCGCCAAACTGCACCGAGAGCCGCCCGGCAATCATGCTCATGGGCATCAACAAGGGCAGGGATCCATCTGCCAATTCCACCGTTTCATAGGCAAGGCAGGTGGCCCCCGATTGCAACAGCGCCTGGGTCAGCTCGCGGCTGGCGGCCAAGTGCAAATAGGTAAACAGGATGAGGTCGGGATGGAGCAGAGGATACTCAGCCGGCAGGGGCTCCTTGACCTTCACCACCAACTGCTGCTGGTAGATCTCCTCAGGGGTGGCGGCCAGTTTGGCCCCCGCTTTTTGGTAGTCCTCATCCGTGAAGCCCGCCCCCTGGCCTGCTTGGGTTTCCACCCACACCTGATGCCCCTGTTCGGTTAAGGCCCGCACCGCCGCCGGTGTCAGCCCGACACGGAACTCTTGCTCTTTGATCTCTTTGGGCACGCCAATTCGCATAGGGATCCCCGCAGGGCTGCTTTCCAGTCTAGACAGACTCTCTCCCCGATGGGATCCCTGGCCTGAGCAGGAGAGCGAAAATTGTAAAGTTTTGTGCGCGATCTGTCGGGGCAAGCAATCGCCAGGCTAATTTTGTTAGCTCAAGATTTCAAGGGCAAACCTAGATCTCTTGCCATGATTGGCACGAAAACAAGACATAACAGCCTCAGAAAGCCCAATTTTCTTGCTTGCGCTTATCCCCAAGAGCAATGTTAATATCTATGTCACGAAGTCTCCGTACTCCCTCGCGAACGCACCTTGAAAACTGCATGGATTCAAGCTTTTCCGGGGGTAGGGTTGATCCCTACCTTTTCCCCGCAAGGGGACGGAAACGCCACTGCCCACGCTGGTGGGTATTTCAAATAGCAGGTTGATCCCTACCTTTTCCCCGCAAGGGGACGGAAACTTACTGGAGATGTCGAGAAGATCAGCGATAGAGCCAAATGTTGATCCCTACCTTTTCCCCGCAAGGGGACGGAAACATTACTAACCATTTATCAAGGCAGGGCACAGCGATGATATATCGCGTTGATCCCTACCTTTTCCCCGCAAGGGGACGGAAACACGTGTGTGCGTCTACGTCCTGTGTGTACCCTACTACCCCAGTTGATCCCTACCTTTTCCCCGCAAGGGGACGGAAACCTCCGTAGTTATCCCACGAACCGTACAGCGTAATGTACAGTTGATCCCTACCTTTTCCCCGCAAGGGGACGGAAACTCTGCCCTGGGACACGCGGCAAGAGTTGTGGGGTGAAGTTGATCCCTACCTTTTCCCCGCAAGGGGACGGAAACGATTTGGACTTAACGTCCAACGAATCGTAGTCGATTCCGAAGTTGATCCCTACCTTTTCCCCGCAAGGGGACGGAAACACACTGCCACCGCTCCGAAAGACTTATGCAACGCTGAACAGTTGATCCCTACCTTTTCCCCGCAAGGGGACGGAAACCCTTCCCTGCTCCTCGGGGAGTAGACCATCTCATTCTCGTTGATCCCTACCTTTTCCCCGCAAGGGGACGGAAACTACCATGAGAGAGGCAGAGATCTTCGTCGCTCAACCAGTTGATCCCTACCTTTTCCCCGCAAGGGGACGGAAACATGCCATCAAAGCCGTAGGACCGCATACGATTAAGCGTTGATCCCTACCTTTTCCCCGCAAGGGGACGGAAACCTGGGCCTCAGTCCGCAGAGTCTGTTCGAGCTCTTTGGGTTGATCCCTACCTTTTCCCCGCAAGGGGACGGAAACTGTTGGTGCACCTGGGTGAGGGGGTTAGACTAGATTGTTGATCCCTACCTTTTCCCCGCAAGGGGACGGAAACTAGAAGCTGCCGGTGTCGGACATGGGGCCCATATTCGTTGATCCCTACCTTTTCCCCGCAAGGGGACGGAAACGAAGTATAGTTCGTCAGATCCGACGGGATCTGGATACCACAGGTTGATCCCTACCTTTTCCCCGCAAGGGGACGG
>NZ_JANSHN010000023.1:0-33395 GCF_047461655.1 Synechococcus sp. W55.1 | reverse complement strand
AAACAGTACCTCGCCCTCTGGCCATCCCTCTTCGATAACTGTTGATCCCTACCTTTTCCCCGCAAGGGGACGGAAACAGTACCTCGCCCTCTGGCCATCCCTCTTCGATAACTGTTGATCCCTACCTTTTCCCCGCAAGGGGACGGAAACGTGATCCGTGCGCAAGTGGCGGTTTCGCTATTCCGCGTTGATCCCTACCTTTTCCCCGCAAGGGGACGGAAACGTGTAACTAGTTTATGCCGAGAGATTCTCGTAACGAGGTGTTGATCCCTACCTTTTCCCCGCAAGGGGACGGAAACATGGCACCGTCCACTTATCAAGAGTACCTACTTCCTTCAGTTGATCCCTACCTTTTCCCCGCAAGGGGACGGAAACCTCGCCTGGCCTCAGCTCCACCTGCGGCAGGAACCCGCGTTGATCCCTACCTTTTCCCCGCAAGGGGACGGAAACATTAGATCAGTCGAACGCAGGTAACCCAGTCGGGTATACTTTGTTGATCCCTACCTTTTCCCCGCAAGGGGACGGAAACGCTTCCCGCAGTGCATCTTCGATCCAGTGCGCCGGGGTTGATCCCTACCTTTTCCCCGCAAGGGGACGGAAACAGCCATCTCGAGCCGTTCGTCGGGTGTAAAGACGTAACGTTGATCCCTACCTTTTCCCCGCAAGGGGACGGAAACTCCACTGAGGCGGGAGCCAGTTCCCCTCGACCTTCGCTGTTGATCCCTACCTTTTCCCCGCAAGGGGACGGAAACCCAATGTGCCGCTCCCAGCGGCCGATGAGTATGATTCGTTGATCCCTACCTTTTCCCCGCAAGGGGACGGAAACCTGAGCTACGCGAGGCGAGAGGAGAGAGAAAGGAAAGTTGATCCCTGCCTTCTTCGAGACATCCTTGAGAACTGAGACTGGCGGATTCTAGGGTGGATCCCTAGCGCAGGAAACGGGCCAGCAGCACCAGTCCGATGCCGCCGAACAAGATGTTGAAGCTCCAGGCTGCCGCCCAAGGGGGAAGGGCTCCCACTTCTCCCAAGCTGCGAGACACGCTCAGAACCACGTAGTAGCCAAACACCAACAGGATCCCGAAGACGACGCCCCCGTAGCGTCCCACCCGCCGCGCGGTGGTGGATCCCAGGGGGAGCGAAATCAGCACGGCAAAAAAGCTGGCCAGGGGCAGGGAAAAGCGCATGTGGAACTCGGTGCGCAGAGCCTGAGTATTGAGATTGGAGCGGGCCAAACAGGAAATCCGCTCCGCCAGCTCCGGTAAGCTCAACTCGCTGGGGGGAACCGGCGGCTGCATCAGGGCAGCCAGATCCTGAGAAACTTGCAACGGCTTGCGATGAAACGTTTGCTCGGCAATGCTGAGGCCGGTGGGGCCGTAAAGGTGGGTCGCTCCTTCGCTCAGGCTCCACTCCAGTCCGTTCCACACTGCCTGAGCGGCCAAGGTCACTTCCACCAACTGGTATTTGCCTCCCGGCAAGGGATCCACCCGCAAAATCGTGACATCTTGCATGGTATTCAACCGGGGATCCACTTGGCGGATGAAGAACCAGAGGTTGTCTTCGGTTTTGAAAAAGACATCGTATTGCACTGGGGTGGCGGTCTGGGCCAGCAAAGCCTGCTGATCGATCTGGCGGATTTGCTGTTTGCTGGCCGGCAGCAACACGTTGCTGATGAAAAAAGCGCTCAAGCTCATGGCCAACCCCACCAGCAGCAGGGGTCGGAAAATCCGGCTAAAAGGGATCCCGGCTGCCCGCATAGCGGTGATCTCGCTGTTGCCGCTCAGCTTGCCCAAGGTGAGCATGGTGGCAAAAAAGGCGGCAATGGGCATACCCAGCACCACCATCTCCGGCAGATCCAAAACCAAGAGGCGCAACACCGTCAGGGGGGGGACGGATCCCTCGACCAGCCGCTCGGCCAGGGTAAACAGTCGGCCCACCAGCAGCAGCAGGGTTCCCCCCGCAACACCGGCCAGCACTGGGGTGAGCATCTGCCCAAATAGATAGCGCTCCAGCAGCCAGAACTTGGTGAGCAACCGTGCCATGTTTGAGAATCGAAGGGGATCGCCCTTCTCCCCAAGGGAGAGGCGAGTTGCAATAGCCGAAGAATCGGCGGCAAAAGCCCTGAACCAGGCTTATCGATTTATTCTCGCTCAAGGGCTTGGGGCAGGTGGGGGAAACGACTCCGTTTTGTCGGCAGGATCCGAACGCGGCCTAGGAGAGTTGAGGGGAGGTTCGGACTCGGGATCCAGCTCGGCCCCCCAGGCGGCCAGGTAGGCCCGTTGTTCGGGGGAAAGGCGGCGAGCCTGGCGGAAATCTGCCCCTGCCACGATAGCTCCGGTGTAGGCTCCGGTCTTAAAATCCGGCTTTTGCCCCGGCTGAGCGGGGGAAGCCGTCTGAGGGGATCCCACAAACAGCAAAGCGCGGTAAAGGTCTGCTCCCCGCAAATCGGCATCCCGCAAGTTGGCTCCGCACAGGTTGGTGTGGCTGAGATCGCAGCCGCTCAGGTTGGCCCGCTCCAGGCTGGCTTCGCTGAAATCCACCGCCCGCAACAGGGTGCCATGCAGGTCGGCTCCCTCCAGCATCGTGCCCAGGCTGACCACCCGGATCCCGTGCAGGCGATCCCGCTGGTAGCCCCCCTTGCCATCCAGGATAGGTCGGCCCAGGTGTTCGTCTCGCCGCAGAGGGCTGAGCAGATTGGCAGTGGAGAGAAAGCGCAGGATCTTGGCTTTGCCGAAGCGATCCACCCCATTCAACAGAGCAGCCGTGCGCCCGGCAGCAATGGCCCGCTCCAGGGGCCAATCGTCCAACTGCCCATCGGGAGACAAGACCAAGTTGGAAATGCCTTCAAAGTAGGCGTCGATGGTCTGCTGCTGGGTAATGATGTTCTGCTGAATGGTGAGATCGCGGGAGATAATGTACTGCCGCCAGGCAATGTAGGCAGCCAGGATGGCAATCAAGATTTGGCCTGTGGCCCCGAACACTTCTCCCAAAGCCCCAATCGCCTCCCAACTCAGGGATCCCAAGGCAGAAAACAGCCCGCTCCCGGCAATCCCTCCCATCACGGCCAAGCTGAGGGCCACTCCCGCCCAGGCCAATTGAGGCCAAGTAGTCAGCCACTGCCAAAGACGGCGTCCGATCTGAGCCCAAAGCGATCGCCCCCACCAGCCCGCCAGGCCCAGCCAAGCCAGCACCGCCCCCCAGCCCAAGACCGGCTGAGCCATCAGCTTTCCCAAGAGCAGCAAGAAGGCCGGGATCCCCAACAGCAGCAGATGAATCAGGGGGCGCCACGGCGAGACCGGAGACAGCAGGATCCCGGATTCAAGCAGCGACGGCTCTTGGGGCAGATGTTCGGGGACAAGGGTTTTGTAGGTCATGGCGCAAGAAAGGATGATACTCTAGGGCTAGTGTCAGATTTGCAAAAAAAGCCTGCGTTAGTCCGTATTTAGAGTTGGAGAATAGGGCAGGCCCCTGCCTGCTCAGTTTGGTAAGATGACCTCGGCTTTCCTTCTCTAGCCCAGCCTGGTGTGGGGATAACCACCATGATCTCTTCCTTATTGTCCTTACTGCCTATTGGTCTGCAGAAATCCGGCGAACACCAATCTACAGCAGTCCTGCCCGGCCTGCGGGCGCAGCGCCATCGTTCTGCAATGCTGACGCGGCTGGCAACCTCTCTGATGCTTGGCACCACCCTACTGCTGACAGCAAAGTTGGATCCTGGCTGGGCGCAAACTTCCCTGGACACTGGTATTACCGGCGAGCAGACCCTGCCTCAAGCTCCCCCGCTCCCGGACAATCGCCCGGCCATTTTCGTGGATGCAGCCAACGGCAGCGATACCCGTGGGGAGGGATCCCGCAATAACCCCTTCAAGACGATTACTTATGCCATTCAGCGGGCTGAGGCTGGCAGCGTCATTCAGCTTTTTCCCGGGGTATATAGCGAGGAGAGCGGCGAAACCTTCCCCATCCGTCTGAAAGCCGGCCTCACCTTGCGTGGGGACGAGTCCACCTTGGGAGAGGGCTATCTCATCACCGGCGGCGGTACCTACATGAGCCCGACCCTAGGCCGACAAAATGTTGCTCTGCTGGCAGAAACCGGCGCAGAAGTGCGAGGAGTTACCCTGCGCAACCAAGGGCGGCGCGGCTATGCCCTCTGGGTCGAATCGGCCTCCCCGCGCATTCTCAACAACAGCTTTGTGGGCAGCATCCACGATGGAATCTTCATCGCTGGCGCTGCCAATCCCTGGGTAGAGGGCAACCGCTTCTATAAAAACGGGGCCAACGGCATTTCCGTTTTGGGCACCTCCCAGCCCACCATCGTCAATAACCTGTTCCAAGAAACCGGCTTTGGCCTCACCATCGACCAACGCTCGGCGCCTGTTGTGCGCAACAACCGCATTCTGCAGAACCGTACCGGCGTGGTTGTCGGGGGCAGCTCCAGGCCCATCCTGCGCAACAATCTCATCGCCCAGAACTTGGAGACCGGCCTCACTGCCATCACCAACGCCCAGCCGGATCTGGGCACGGCCACGGATCCCGGCAACAACATCTTTGAGGGCAACGGCCAATACGATATCAACAACGCCACCCGCGGCCTGCGCCTCAATGCCAACGGCAACCAACTGCGGGGCCAGGTCAAAGGGGATCTGGATCTGTCCGGTCAAACCACCGTTGCCGCCCTTCCCGACAGCGCTCCCCGCCCCATTGCCCCTGGCACTTTGGCTCTGCCCAGCGCTCCGGCCCAGCCGGCTACTCCCAGGGATCCCCGGCCAGCCGCTGAGACCCCCTCCACCTTGCCGGTTTTAACGGTGCCCCAGTCTACTGCCCCGGTTCCCCCCTCTCCGCCCCAAGGATCCGGAGGGCGCATCTTGCCAGATCCCTCCAGCCCTCAGGCAACTCCCCAGCCCCAACCTCCGGGGGAGCAGTTTGTGGCTGTCCCCTTCACCCCCGATGGCTCTACCACACCTGCCCAGCCGGCTGACCCTGTTCCCAGGCCACCGTCGGCTCCCCTCACGGATATCACCACCCTTCTGCCCCCGCCGGCCCGTCGCCCGTCCACGGGGATCCCAACTACTCCCTCTGCTCCCACTACAACTCCAGTTGCCCCCCCTGTGGCTGCTGTGGGCTCGGCAACCCAATTTCGCGTGTTGGTGACCCCCAAGAGCAGCGATGACTTGAACCGATTGCGGCAGCTCATCCCCGAGGCGGTGGAAACGGTTTTCAACGGCAGAACAGTGTTGCAGGCGGGCCTGTACGACAGTCGCAGCCAGGCCCAGTCGGTCTTGGATCGGCTGTTGGATGCCGGCTTTGAGGCGGTTGCCGAGATGATTTTCCGCTAGCGACCCCCCACACTGCCGGCTTGCTTCTCCATAGCGGTACGAGGGAGCTTTGATCCCAGTTCTTTGGCGGGGTGGCCAGCCATTGAGCCCAAGTCTCCTTGGTCGCTGGCAAGGGAATTGACTACAAGTGCTTGCCAAGAGCGATGACGGCTCGAACACCCCCTCTCTAGTCCAGCGGATCCAGTCGGTAGCGGCTGAGCCAGTGATCCAAATGCACTTCCTCCTCATCCAGCAGTTGGGCGTTGATCAACCCCCGTTTGAAAGCAAGGCGGATGGCTCTGGCCCGCAAGCTGAAAGTGGTTCCCCACTCGTCGCTCTCAATTTGGTCGTTGCTCACCTCTAGTTTGTCGTAGAGGTTGCGCAGACGGTTGGTTACCCCTCGGCGGGACAAAAAGCGCCGTGCAGCAATGGCCTGGTCGGTGAGGCCAAGGGCAATGTCGATCAGCACTTCGTACTCGGCGTCGCTGAGACCGGTGATTTTGTTTTGTGAACGGGAATCGACCCCGCGCACCTCTCGGTCGATCACGCATTGCTCATCCTGCACCACCGCTTGGATGGCGCTGACCAATTTTTCATCGGTGCAATTTTTCAAAAGGTAGCCATAGACAGTTTGCGGAGGCACGATCTTGTGCAGCTCCCGCACATAGACTTCATCGGCAAAATGCGACCAAAAAATGATGCGCGTGCTGGGGCACTCTGACCAAACCTGCCGCGCTACCTCGATCCCGGTCATCTCAGGCATGCGAATGTCCATCAACACAAAGTTGGGGTGGTGCTGACGGTAAAGTTCCAACGCCTCTCGGCCATTCGAGGCCATGTATACCGGGCCGAACTCAGGCAAATGTTGCGTCAGTAGGCTATGGACATGCTGACGGTAAAGAGCGTCATCTTCAGCAAGGAGGGTACTCACGGGCCTTTATCAGAGTTACCGAATACTTTCTTTTCACTTCCTAACTCTAAAAACACCCACAAGGGAAGGCAAGGCACTATTGAGCAGTACTCAAAAGGAGCAAGGGATCCCCTCCACCGGCGATGAGTAGCGGCTCAGGAAAAGGAGTTCGTCCCGCTCTCGTCCTGTGGACGGTGCGGTTTCCCCTAGCACCCACGCAGACGGCTCATGAACTTCTCCACCGCAGATGTTAAAAACTTTTGACAAGCGGCAGTCTAAGCTGTTTCTACGGCAGAGGCCAAAAACGCCTCGATCTCAGAGCGTTGGGGCAAGCTGGGTTGGGCTCCTGCACGGGTTACAACCAAGGCAGCGGCGGCATTGGCAAAACGCAGGGCTTCCCTCAGGGATCCCCCGGCAGCCAAACAAGCAGCTAAGGCCCCACAAAACCCATCTCCGGCAGCGGTGGTATCCACCACTTCCACAGGATGAGCTGGCCAATGGCCACTTTCTTCCCCATCTGCCCAGACCAGCCCTGCCCCTCCCAAGGTAAGGATAACGGCTGGGATCCCGTGTTTCTGCAGTTCTTGAGCCACCTTTTGGGCTTGTTCCGGCGTTTCCACAGGAGATTGGGCAAGGGCAGCCGCTTCGCTTTCGTTGAGCACCAAGTAGCGAACCTGGCGCAACAGGGATCCCGGCAATGGCGCGATGGGGGCGGGATTGAGCAAAATCGGGATCCCTTGGGCAAAGGCTTGTTCTGCTGCAGCTTGCACGGTGGGCAGGGGGATTTCCAGTTGCAGCAGGAGCAGGGCCGCCGGGGTAAAGGGAGGCAAATGCTCCGGCATATAGCGACCATTGGCCCCAGGGCTGACCACAATTCTGTTTTGCCCGCCGGGATCCACCGTGATCAAAGCCAGACCGCTGGGCCCTTCCAAATGCGTTAGATGGTGGGTATCCACGCCGTTGTGCTCCAGGTTCTCTTGGAGCAGACGCCCAAACTCATCGGATCCCACCGCTCCCCACATTTCCACCTGGGCTCCCGCCCGCGCCGCTGCCACCGCTTGATTGGCTCCCTTACCGCCAGGGTAGGTGGCGTAGTCGGATCCCAGCACCGTTTCGCCAGGGCCGGGATGATGGGGCACCCGCACCACCAAATCCATGTTCAAGCTACCCACCACTCGGATTGGGCCTGCCATCGGGCTTGTGGGGAAATCCTGTTGGAGAAGCAGAGATCTTCGGATCCCTGGGTAGCCATTGTACCAGCCGCCGGTCTTGGCCAGGGATCCGGCTGAATACCCCACCACGCAACAGGGGCTGTCTGGAGGGATCCCTCAGCATGCTGCCACTCGCCAAGAACACAGGGCAAGAACCCGATTCCCAAGGATGAGGATCCCGACTATCTTGGTGGGTGTTGACCCAGGAAGCAAGCTGATGTTGCTGACAACTACAGATGTGCTGCAGGGTGTGGAGATCGAGGGCTACCTGGGCATTGTAACAGCCGAGGTGGTTTACGGCAGCAACGCTCTGCGGGACTTTTTTGCCGGCATCCGGGACATCATCGGTGGGCGCACAGGGGCCTACGAGCGGGTTTTCGAGCAAGGCCAAAAAGAAGCCCTGGAAGAGCTGGAGCGGCGGGCCAAACGCTTGGAGGCAAATGGCATCATTGGTGTTGCCATCAACACCGGCACCATCAACATCGACCAAACCGGGGTGCTGCTGCTCATCACCGCCACCGGCACCGCCGTTAAGCTCCGCTGACGGATGCTTCTGTTGAAGGTTTCCCTTTCTCGGAAGATGATGGCAGCCTGTTCTCAGGCCAAGCTTTCCATCACCGCCTCGTCGATCTCGAAATTGGCATAGACATTCTGCACATCGTCTAGGTTGTCGAGACGCTCCATCAAGGCGAGCACCAACTTGGCCGTATCGGGATCCTCCACATGAACTTCATTGGATGGGATCCAGCGGATGGCCGCATCTTGCACTGGGTAGCCCTCTTTTTTCAGGTAGGTGGCCACCTGCTCCAGCAAAGAGTAGTCGCAGTACACCTCTGCTCCTGTGCCTTCCACCTTGAAGTCGTCTCCTCCCGCTTCCGCCACCGCCAGCAACAGGGCTTCGGGATCCAACACCTCCTCCAGGCTGATCACCCCTTTTTGCCGGAACAGCCAGCTCACGCAGCCGGCTTCTCCCAAGCTGCCGCCGGTTTTGCTGAAGGCTTCTCGCACCTCGGCAGCCGTGCGGTTGCGGTTGTCGGTCATGGCCTCGATCAACACAGCCACCCCACCGGGGCCGTAGCCCTCGTAGCGAACTTCTTCCAGGGGGCTGTCGTCGCTCCAGTTGCCGGCTCCCTTGGCAATGGCTCGTTCAATGTTTTCGCTGGGCATCCCCGCTGCTTTGGCTTTCTCCACTGCCGCCCGCAACTGAAAATTCCCATCCGGATCTGGCAAGCCGTTGCGAGCTGCCACGATGATGGCCCGCGAGAGTTTGGTAAAGAGGCTGCCCTTTTTGGCATCTACACGGGCCTTTTGCCGTTTAATGTTGGCCCACTTGCTGTGTCCTGCCATGCCGCCACACACCAGTCAAGCAATGAATTGGAGGGATCCCTCCACTTTTGAAGCCTAGATCACCTCGGCTCAGGACTCAACCCCGCGACAACTGGGAGGGCACTGGCCTGGTCACAAATTATAGTTAGTTATTTCAAACAGCAGTGAAACGGTTCGTTATGTCGATTCCTAACTCCCTCTCCCAGAGAGAAACTGGGGGTAAGGGCAGCGGCGCGGAGCGCTTGGGGAGTATCTCAATCTGGTTTGAAATGACTATAACGAGGGATCCTTCACAACCCAGACTCAGCTACCCAACAAACCCATCAGGGCTGAATCGGCTGCCGCTGGATCACATCCCCTTGGGGCGGAGGCGGAGGGGCTGGGGTTTCTTGAGGGGTAGGCGTTGCCTCTATGGGAGGAGTTTCCCCAGGAGGCGGGGGCAGAGGGGGCACAGCTTCTCCAGGCACAGGCCCAGGTGTAGGCGTGGGGGTTGGGGATGGAGTTAGAAAGGGCGTCACCTGTCCCAACAGCTCGGCATAGAAAATCGCATCTTGCTCTGGCCCAAAGCGGCCCACTTCCCAACGGTGACGGGGCACAAACATTGTTTGCAGCAGCACTTCCCGGCTGACAAAAGCGGGAGTACCCGAGAAGACGTAGCCATCGACAATGACTCGATTCAAATCGGGCCGAGTTTGAAACACCCGATCCACCTCCCGCAGCATCTCCGTATCCAGCCGCCCCAGCAGAGTTTCCAGGGTGTCTTCAGGGCTGATCGGTACCCGTACCGAAAAGCGATAGCCTTCGCAACGATAGTCCCCACAGATCTTGACCAGCTCGTTACGCACCCGGATTTGCGCCCCAGGATCGAGATTGCGCCCCGGCACAAGGACTTCTTCCTGAGGTTGCTGTTCGACCGGCTGGGCCCATAGCTGGAGTTGACTTGCCCATCCTGCCCAAACTAGGGATCCGAAAAACAAGCCAAATCCCAAGCCTTTCAGGGGAAGGCTCCAACCCAGACTGCCCTGCTCAGAGCGAGGTGAAACGGGGGGCTCACAATCCTGGATCGGGCTGTTCATAAAGCGTTGACCGATTCTTCAGCGATGGCTACCGCCAAATCTACCCGACATCGGCCAGAGAGGCACTAGGCAGGGAGAAAAATAGGGTATTGGCCTCGGATCAGTTTCAAAACAGGGGCAGAAGAGAAGCTTTGACCAAGAAAACTGGGTTGCAAGCCCCGCCCTAAGGCCTACGGCCCGCTGACGCGACCAGGGCGGCTTTGTGCTATGGTGTTGAACGAACTCCGCCAACTTGAATAGGGCGCAGTGTCAACAGGGAAAGTATCTGGGAGTTCATCCCAGTAGGTGGCGTCATAGCATCCCCCACCACTTGCAAGGGTGGTGTAGCTCAGAAAGTTAGGAGTCATCCTGCAACCTGGGAAAGAATCCTTGCCATTTAGGGCAGGGAGAATGTCAAGCGATGGGCCTGCAGCTCCACTATCGTACTTGGGGAGAAGGGATCCCCTCCCTCCCAATCTTGATGCTCCACGGCCATCCGGGCAATGCCGACTGCATGGCGGTATTTGCAGAGGCAGTGGCGGGAATGCACCCCTGTGTGGCGCCAGATCTGCGCGGCTATGGACGTTCGCAGGTGGTGGATCCCTTCGAGATGGAGGAGCACCTGGAAGATTTGGAATTACTGCTCAATCGCCTGGGCTGGCAGGCGTGTCTGGTGCTGGGCTGGTCTTTGGGCGGGATCCTGGCCCTGGAGTTGGCTTTGCGGCTGCCGCAGCGGGTAAAGGGTTTGGTCTTGGTGGCCAGTGCCGCCTGCCCCCGCAGCAACCATCCCCCCACCGATTTTTGGGATCAGGTCAACACCGGCGTTGCCTCGCTGCTCAACTGGCTTTGGCCCGGCTGGGAATGGAACATCGAGACCTTTGGCCGTCGCTCCCTTTACCGCTACCTGATGCAGCAACAGACCCCAACGGCCTATCGGTATTTGGCGCACATGGCCTTGCCCGCCTATCTGCACACCTCCCCCCAGGCTCGCCAAGCTCTGCGCGCCGCTTTGCAACGGGGCTACAACCGCGAGGGAGAGCTGCACCGAATTCGCATCCCGGTACTGCTTATGGCCGGCGAGCGGGATCGCCACATCACCGCCAACAGCAGCCTGGCCACAGCCCGCACCCTGCCCCACTGCACCTGCATTGTCTATCCCAACGTGGCTCATCTCTTTCCCTGGGAGATCCCCGACCGGGTGGGACAGGATCTGCGCCGCTGGCTCAGCGCTCAAGACTGGGCAAGTGGGATCCCGGTGGTTGGCTCTTCCGCTCCCTCTGCAGACAAGGCGGCAGAAGCCTGACCCTGGGCCAACTTCCGCAGCCGGGCAAAGGCCTCTTCCTCTAGATGGATCTGCTGCTGCTGTTGTTCTTCTGGGGTGCGCAGGCGCTTTCCCAACGGCTGTTGCAGCGTGCCCAAGAGCAACGGCTCGGAAACTCCCGGCTCGGGATGGATGACGGTGCGGGCCCGCAAGGTGAACACCGGCGAACCGGTGGAGAAGCGGCCCGGGGATCCCAAATCGCTGGCCGCCTGCTTCAGGGTGAGGATCAGTTGCTCTGGGGTGATATCCGGGCTGACAGCAATAACCGCTCGATCCGCCCCTTGGTCATAGACGGTGGTGTAGGGGGCAGCACCGGGAATGCGGGAGCGAAAGATCGGCCCCAAGCTGAGGGCAAAACATCCCGCTGTTAAAACCAGCGCAAACGCCGTGTAGCCCACCAGCGCAAACTTCAATGGCCAATTGCGGATCCAGGCCAGCAGGGTGAGCATAGCCAGCAAGCCTGCCAGACCTAGCCCAATTCGGGTGGCAGAGGCAAAGAAAGACTCTAAAGTTCCATCCATAATTCCCCAGTTTAGCTAGACTGCCGGGAAGCCCTGCCCTCTATGCATCAGCATGAGTGCGGGAGTATGTCACCCCCTAGAGCTTCATCTCTAAGTGCAGGGTAAGCGCGATTCTAACTGCCCTATCTAGGGATCCCGTCCTGCTGCCGCGAACGGTGTTGGGCAGAGTAGCCCTCAGAACATCGCCGGGCCAACATAGCTTGGTCTATCTCGTGGTACCACTTGTTTCAGATCTTCACGCCCTCCTTATCTAGCCGGTAGGCTCGTAGTGACAGGTTACCCAAAAGACCTCCATCCCGCTGCCGCGAAAGGCTGCCTTTGTCTCAAGTCAAGACGAAGCTTATTCAGGATCTGGACGCAAGATGCCCTACAACCTACTCCAGAAGGGCTTGGCCGTTTCTATCACTGGGTCTTTGGTGAGAAGAGGCGAGAGGGATCAACCTACCAAACCCAGAAAGCAGCGAGCCTTACAGCTCGTCACAGCAGACTAAAAATCATGGGCAAGGTCGGATTCGAACCGACACGGTTTCCCGCCGCATTTTGAGTGCGGTGCGTCTACCAGTTTCGCCACTCGCCCGACCTGGAAACATTATCCTACTGAACTGGCGAAACCTCGTCAACCAATCCTCCCAACCCTAGTTGCGGCGGTCTTTCTCCAGTTGCTGGGCCTTTTGCCGAAGCTGGCGGGTTTGCTCCATCACCTCCTCCAGATCCTCGTGGGATAGCCGCTCGACGTAGTTGATCTTGATCTCTTCCAGCAAGTCTTGCAGGAGAGAGCGAATTTCCTCCAAAGCGTGCTCCTGGGTGAGTTCTCGTGCCAAGACTTCACCAAACCGCTGCATCAGTTGCGCTGCCAGCTTGGAGCCAACGGGATCCTCGAAACTGCCCGTTAGGGTTTTGTAGGTGGTGGTAGTCAGCTCGTTGGCCAGGCGCTCCGTCAGTTGGCTGGGCAGGGATCCCAGGCCGGGAAGCTGTTCTAGAGTTTGCATGGCAGGCAACTGCTTGAGCAGGCCATCCAGGTTGTAGCGGAGCAGTTGTTGCAGCTCCGGTTGCACCTGGGGCAAAACGCGGTAGAGGACAATGCGAAAAACCAGGTTGGCAATCGCCTCCAGCTCGTTGGTGTTGTTGATGTCGATGTAGTCCCGCGGGGTACGTGCTGCCGGCAGTAGGGGCAGGGATCCGCGCTGAATGGATCCCTGGATTTGGTTGATCACCCGCACGACAATGACTTCCGTCAGATCCTCGGCGAAGTTGGTAACAAAGCCCTGGCTCACCTGGGCGCGTACCCGCTCCAGATCCAGCAACTGTGCTTGTCCCAGCCGGATGGTGACGGGGATCACCCGCAGCCAGCGCCAAAAGGGCAGCAGCAACAGCACATCGTACCAACGCCAGAGCATGGCATCCAGCCAATTGACGCCGGTGTAGCGGCGGCTGATGGCCACCGTGCGCAGCAAAAATTCCAGCCCAAACAGAAGCACGAAGGGAAAATCCAGCACCGGGAAAAAGTCAACAGGGTTACCGCTCTCACCAATGGGGCGGAAATAGTTGGTCTCAAAGAGGGGGCGCAGCCGGGTCTGGAAAAATTCAATTCCATCTGCGGGATCGGCGCTGGCCAAGTACTCAGCAGTCCAAAAGCGGGCAAAGGCGGCTCTGGCAGAGTCGGCTTCTGGGATGTGCTCCCGCATCAAATTGAGGATACGCACAAACTGGCCAGTTTTGTTGGCGCCCTGAAAGGGATTGGTCTCAATCATCTCGTCGCTGAGCTCCCGCAAGCGGGCCAGGATTGGTGCTGCCGCTTCCGACTCCACGCCAAACCGCAGGGTAACCTGGCGCAGCTCATCCACCAAGGCCAAGTAGCGCTGGGTTTCGGGGTTGGGCTCGATACCTTTGATGGGATCGTATAGGTCGGTCACCGGGGAACGGCTGGTTTCTTCGGAGAGAATCGGCAGCGGAATGGGAGGACCAAAGGCGCCAAAAATTTGCACCCGACCCTGGAGCTAAAAATCTCGCCCAGGCACATAGCTCATGTCGAAGAGCACCAAGCACAGGTTGCTCAGGGCCAGCAGGGCCATCCCCTTCTCGTAGAGGAGCAGCCAGCGACTTCGCCCCCTGAGGACAGAGCGTCTGAGAATCCGTTGAGCAGCGTTCAAAGGACTCCGTCCCGGCCTTGGGTCAACCAGTTGGTTTGAGTCAGCCTTAGTCTACCACCCCTGGGGTGAGCCACCCTTGGCTTGAGCAAGCTGTAGTGCAACCTGGCCAAAATGCCGCCAAATGGCCTCTGCCTGTGGCCCCACCTGGCGCAGAATCCAACCCTTACAGATGGGATCCGGAGACTTGACCAGCCAGTATGGGGACTCCGTTCCGCTGATGTGAACGGTCAGCCAAGTGGGTTCCGGCCAATCCCCCAGCAAGTACAGGGATCCCCAACAGAGATGGGATCCCAGCACTGACGCGGCGGAGACCTGCCGATGGGGAAAGTGCAGGTCTATGTGTTCCTGCAGCCAGAGTTTTCTCCCCTCGGGGGAGGATGGGATCCCAGCAGTGACCCAAACTTGCAAGCAGTTGGCAAGATGTTCAAACTGCCAGCGTTCGTCCATGGCCAGCCGTCCGGCAGTCCAGATCTCGGCATAGGCCAGGCGGGCTGTGGGATCCAGTTCGATCTGCACCTGCTGGCGAAAGTCTGCCCCTGCCCCCGGAATGGTCGGGTGAGGGATCCAGATCAACTGGCTGGTGGGGGCCAGCTTGACCTTGACCTGTTGCCGAATCAAGCCGGGATGTAGCCGCATTGCCCCTTGGGTGCGAATTTCCAGCGCCGAGCCTGGCCCCAGCCCGATCTCGATCCGGTGGCGATCCCCACCCAGCAGGCCGCCGTTGGGGTTGCGCAGGTAGTACACAGGTGGCTCCCCAGGGGATCCCAGCCATTGCAAGGGAGCCTGAGAATACTCCCAAATGTGGGTATGGTCGCCTCGGCGGGTTGCCTTCAAGATGGCCTTACCGAAGTTCACAGGCGGCTCACCGAGGGGGAATTGGCCTTGATGGGGCGAAACAGCACCTCCCGCTCCAGCCAACTGAGAATCTGCTCCAGCCCCTCGCCCGTGCGCAGGTTGGTAAAGACAAAGGGCCTGTCTCCCCGCATACGACGGGCATCCCGTTCCATCACCCCCAAGTCTGCCCCCACATAGGGAGCCAGATCGATCTTGTTGATCACCAGCAGGTCGGAGCGGGTGATCCCCGGCCCCCCCTTGCGCGGGATCTTGTCCCCTTCGGCCACGTCGATGACGTAAATGCAGGCGTCCACCAGCTCAGGGCTGAAGGTAGCCGCCAAGTTGTCCCCCCCCGACTCCACTAAGATGAGATCTAGGGGGCAAAAGCGGCGCTCCAACTCCTGAATCGCGTCTAGGTTGAGGGAAGCATCTTCCCGAATGGCCGTGTGGGGGCAGCCCCCAGTCTCTACACCGATGATCCGCTCTGCCTCCAGAGCCTTGGCCCGCACCAAAAACTCGGCATCCTCGCGGGTATAGATATCGTTGGTCACCACCGCCAAAGACAGGTGGTCCCGCAGCGCCAAGCAGAGCTTTTCCACCAAAGCGGTTTTTCCAGATCCCACCGGGCCGCCAATGCCAACCCGTACCGGCTGGGAAGTTTGCGCAACTTTGCCCGACATCGGATACCTGCTCCTCTTTTTGGGCATTCTAGAACCAGATGCTTGCAAGGGATCCGAGTATGGTTCGGCTTTTGGTGGCAACTGCTGTGGTGCTGGTGGGATTTTTGCTGGTTAACCGCCTCTATCGCAACCCGCTGAGTTCGGAGCCGAGACCAGAGCAAGCCAGCCCAGAAGCTGCCCAGCAAGGGATCCCTCAAGGTGGGCCGCTGCAGATTTACCAATCTCGGGAACAGATCCAGCAAACCCTCAACCAAGGGGCTACCGCCACCCAGCAGCAGGTGGAAGCCGTTGAGCAATCCTTGGGCAATCCTTGACCCTTGACAAGTAAGAAGGGAGGCAGGTGCCTGGTTTCAGGCGGAGAAGGGATCCCTCCCCCAGACCGTGAAGCGCCCCTCAGGCTTGGGCGGATCCCCCAGACGCGCTAAAGTCGAGAATGCTGCAATTTTACAGACTGTCCATGCGGATCCCTCCTGTTACCCCAGAGAAAGCCGATAAGCAACTGCAAAAGGTTTACGAAAGCCTGGAGAAAACCTACGGCACCGCCCTCAACCCCCTGCAGGTGATGGCCCACAAGCCCCAACTGATGCGAGCCGTGATGAACCTCTACGGGGCGCTGCACACCCAAAACCCCAACTTGCCTGAAGAGCTGAAGGAGCTGGTCAGCATCCGCATTGCCCAAATCAACGGCTGCCGCCACTACTGCCTTCCCTACCACACCCTGCAGGCGCAAAAGTACGGCGCCTCCCCTGCCAAAATTGCGGCGGTGGCCCAGGCCCGCACCAGCACCCTCTACACCGAGGCGGAAAAGCTGGCCATCGAGTACGCTGAGCGGATGACCGTGCCCAGCATGGTGGTGACCGACAGCTTCTTTGCCCAGCTAAAAGCCATTTGGTCAGATGAAGATCTGGTGGAGCTATCGGCTTGGATTGGCTTCATGAACTTCTGGACCAAGGTGATTGCCGCCCTAGATGTGCCTTTGGATCCCGTCTTTGCCGAGCAACTTCACGTCTCTTAGGTAGCGGCGGGCTCTCCTCTCCCAGAGGGAGAGGGGATGGGGGTGAGGGATCCCGCCCCCCAGCCTGCCTCTAGGCCCAGTCGTCTCGCGTGCTAAAGCTGCGGTCGTACACCTGGCCGCGGGCATGGATCTGGCGAGTCCGGGCGAACAGCTCTTCTTCGCTCAGGCCCCACTGTTCCAGGATTTGATCCAAATCCCGCTGCAGATCCCAGGCGCCGGGGAAGCCGTGGTAACGGATGCGCAAACGGGCAACTTCCGCCAGTACCCAATCCGAGAGGGGCCTCTCCTGGGCCTGCACCATCAGCTCATCGAGCACAGCCCGGTCGGTGGCATACTGCGGATGTTGCTGCTCTCTCCGGGATGGGCCATTCGAGGGTGAACGGGATACAGCCATCGGTCTCCCTCCTTTTTCTCTCACTCTAGTTGAGTTCCCCTGGAGACTTTCAATATCGAGGATTGGGATCCCTGATGGCATGGGATCCCGAGAAGGCAGAAGAAAACCGCTATACTGCAAATGTTGCAGACCATGAACATTCTTCAGTTGCGGAGGCGGCGGCTATGCCCATGCCCATGATCGAGACCCGTACCGACCGGATGTTGCTCAACTTTGGGCCGCACCATCCCTCTATGCATGGGGTTTTGCGTTTGCTGGTCACCCTAGATGGCGAAAACATCGTCGATTGCGAACCGGTGATCGGCTACTTGCACCGCGGCATGGAGAAAATCGCCGAAAACCGCACGGTGGTGCAATACCTGCCCTACGTCTCCCGTTGGGACTACGGGGCCGGCATGTTTAACGAGGCCATTACCGTCAATGCCGTTGAGAAACTGGCCGGGATCAGCGTGCCCAGACGGGCCAGCTACCTGCGGGTGATCATGTTGGAGCTAACTCGTATTACCAACCACCTGCTCTGGTTTGGCCCCTTCTTAGCAGATTTGGGCGCACAAACTCCCTTTCTCTACGCCATGCGGGAGCGGGAGTGGATCTTGGATTTGTTTGAAGCCGTCACCGGCATGCGCTTGATCAACAACAACTATTTCCGGGTGGGCGGCGTGGCGGTGGACTTGCCCTACGGCTGGACGGAAAAATGCCTAGACTTTTGCGAGTATTTCTTGCCCAAAGTGGATGAATACGAGCGGCTGGTTACCGACAACCCGATTTTCCGCCGGCGGCTGGAAGGGGTGGGAGCCATCTCCAAGCAAGACGCCATCAACTGGGGTCTGTCGGGTCCCATGTTGCGGGCCTGCGGCGTCAACTGGGATCTGCGCAAAGTGGATCACTACGAGTGCTACGACGACTTCGACTGGGAGGTGGCCGTTTACCCCGAAGGGGATTGCCTGGCCCGCTATCGGGTGCGCATGAAAGAGATGCGGGAGTCCTGCAAGATCGTGCAGCAAGCGGTGAAGGCTCTGCCGGGCGGCCCCTTTGAAAACCTAGAAGCCAAGCGCATGCTGGAGGGGCCGAAGTCGGAGTGGAACAAAGGGGACTACCAGTTCATCAGCAAAAAGCCTTCCGCCAATTTCAAGATCCCCAAGGGGGAAGCCTACGTGCGGGTGGAGAGCGCCAAAGGAGAGCTGGGCATTTACATCGTGGGAGACGACAACGTTTGCCCCTGGCGCTGGAAGATCCGCCCCCCCGGCTTTGTCAATTTGCAAGTGTTGCCTCAGCTCATTCGCGGCATGAAGGTAGCCGACATGATCGCCATCCTCGGCAGCATTGACATCATCATGGGCGAGGTGGATCGCTAGGAATCGCTAAGATACTTACGGAAAGCGAGGACAAAGGCGATGGCCTGGGCGATCTTGGTTCTGCCGCTGTTGATTGTGTCTGTCATTGCTGCGATTATTGGCCCCAAGCAATGGGCTAAGTACCAAGAGGAAAGGCGCCGCCGCGCGGAAGAGCTATCTGATGCTCGCCTTCAGGCCATCATCCAGCAGGAGCTACGCCGCCGCAACCGTCCCCCCCAATCGGATCCCAACGGGAAAACTTAGCTACAGGGATCCCAAACCCTACCCAACCCGCCATCTCTAGGGAGCTACTCACCCCCATGACAAACGCTGGTATCGACCTACAACTTGGCTTCGAGACTGCCCTACAGAACCTAGGCTTGGGAGCAGGTGCAGCCCATGCCCTCTGGATGCCCCTGCCGATGTTGCTGCTGATCATCGCCGCCACCTTGGGGGTGATGGTCATGACTTGGCTGGAGCGCAAGATCTCGGCAGCAGCCCAACAGCGGATTGGCCCCAACATGGCCGGCCCTCAGGGGGTGCTGATCCCGATTGCCGATGGCATCAAGCTGCTGACCAAAGAAGATGTTCTGCCCATCTTGGCCGACCCAGTCTTGTTTACGCTGGGGCCGATATTGGTTTTCCTGCCCGTCTTTTTGTGCTACCTGGTGGTTCCCTTTGGCCAGAACCTATTGATCTCCAACATTGCCATTGGCGTGTTCTTCCTGATCGCCACCTCCAGCGTGCAACCCATCGGTTTGTTGATGTCGGGCTACGGTTCCAATAACAAGTACTCCTTGCTGGGTGGGCTACGCGCGGCAGCTCAATCGATCAGCTACGAACTGCCGCTGGCCCTGTCAGTGTTGGCCGTGGTGCTGATGAGCAACGGTCTGGACACGGTGGGGATCGTGGAGCAGCAGAGCGGCCTGGGCATTCTGAGCTGGAACGTCTGGCGGCAGCCCATTGGCTTTGTCATTTTCCTGATCTCGGCTCTGGCGGAAACGGAGCGGATCCCGTTCGATTTGCCGGAAGCAGAAGAAGAGCTGGTGGCCGGTTACCAAACGGAGTACTCCGGCATGAAGTTTGCCCTCTTTTATCTGGGATCCTACGCCAACTTGCTGCTGGCCTCCCTCATTGCAGCGGTGCTGTACTTGGGGGGTTGGTCGTTCGTGGTGCCGGTGGAAACGATTGCTGCCTTGGCCGGGATCCCCTTGGATAACCCCTTCTTGCAGATCGGCGCGGCGGCCTTGGGCATTGTCATGACGATGGTCAAAGCTTTTATCTTCATCTTCTTGGCCATCCTGCTGCGCTGGACCTTGCCACGGGTGCGCATTGACCAACTGCTGGACTTGGGGTGGAAGTTTTTGCTGCCTGTATCCTTTGTTAACTTGCTGCTGACGGCAGCCCTAAAGCTCGCCTTCCCCACCTTTTTTGGGGGTTGAATGAGAAGTAAAGAGGCAAGAGAGGGAGAACATAGGTCATGACGTTTCTCAAGCGTGTCAAAGAATATGTGGGCGATGCCTTCCGAGCCGCCAAGTACATCGGCCAAGGGATGGGGGTTGTCTTCGACCACATGGGCCGGCGCCCGGTAACCGTGCAATACCCCTTCGAAAAGCTGATCCCCTCTGAGCGCTTTCGGGGACGCATCCACTTCGAGTTCGACAAGTGCATTGCCTGCGAGATCTGTGTTCGAGTTTGCCCAATTGACCTGCCGGTGGTGGATTGGGCCTACAACCCAGAGCTGAAGAAAAAAGAGCTTTACAGCTACAGCATTGATTTTGGGGTGTGCATTTTCTGTGCCAATTGTGTGGAGTTTTGCCCCACCAACTGCCTCTCGGTAACTGAGGATTATGAGCTGGCCGCCTACGACCGCCACGACCTCAACTACCATCAGGTGGCGATGGGCCGTTTGCCCTCCAAGGTAACTGAGGACCCAATGGTGACCCCACTGCGGGAGTTTGCCTATCTGCCCAAAGGGGTGATCGATCCCCACGACCTGCCCCCTGGATCCCAGCGGGCTGGCAAACGACCGGAGGAGATTCTGGCGGAAATGAGAGCGGCCAAAGCTGCTAAGGAAGCCGAAGCGAAAGCAGCCAAGGCTGCTGCGGAATAGCGTGACATACTCCCGCACTCATGCTGACGCAAAGCGCTCCGCGCCGCTGTCCGCCACCCCTAGCCCCTTTCCCAGGGGATGTGACTGTTTGAACTTGTGGGACTGCCTTCCAGCATCGCCCGCTGCCGCAAGGTGATGGCCAGAAAAAGCGTCGAGGCCGCGAAGTTGGAGCTGTCCTTAGTGGGAATGAGATGCCTGGGGCGCAGAAATAAGGTCTTCTGAACCCTGCGATCTGCAATCAAAGATCTGAGTATGAGTATAGGTGTGGTGTCCTAGTCTGAACCAAAATGGCCATACGTGGGCAGGGCAGATGGCTGCCAGCCTTGGCTAACTTCAGGGGAAGGAAAACGTAAACCTACCCGCCAAGCCAGGGGATGTGGCCAAGCCGCTAAAAGTCTGCGCGACGTTTCCGCTCTTGCGAACCGTTACGGTAAAGGGAATGGGAGCAGTTGATTGGGAGCAGCGCCGGAACAATCTCACCTCGATGAAGTATGGCCCTGAGGGCGGGGTGGAAGCCCAAAAGACATTCTCCACAGCATTTTGGGTTACGGCAACACAGTCGGCATTGGCATCCACATCCAGCCGTCCTCCAGAAGGGACAATTCGGTTGTTAAAAAACACGGTCTGCTGCGTGGGATCCGTAACATACAGGTCAAGGTCATCGATGGTGTTCCAACTCAAGGTAACTTGAATGGGGCCGGTGCCCAATACTGGAGGTGTGGGGGTGGGAGAGGGTGTCGGTGCAGGAGTGGGAGAGGGTGTCGGTGCAGGTTCCCCAGTGACCCTCTGAGCAAAGTTTCCTTGGAAAGTATTGCCAGCCAGGTAGGCTGCGACTACCGCATCTGGGGTGCCGGGGGCCGCCTGAATTGCCACTCCTACGCCCTCGCCCCGAGCTAGGAACGTATTCCCGGAAATGGTGCGGGCCTGGGTTCCCTGCAAAATACGAATGCCGACACTGCCGGCTATCCTGCCCACGCCGATCCGGTTGGATTGAATGGATGGAATTGAGCCTGCCCCATCCAGCTGAATCCCGGTAGTGCCACTCGTACCTGCTTGCCGCGCCTGCAGTACCAAGCCGGCTCCAGCCGTGGGTGGATCCCCTTCGATTTGGTTGTTGCGGAAGATCCCGCCGGAGTTGTCACCATAGCGAACGGCCAAAGCCCCCAAAGCCTGCAGGAGAATTGTGTTGTTTTCAAGGATGGGATTGCTGCCCGGCACAGTGCCTATGCCCACCCCACCCGTTTTACTGACAATCGGCGAGACACGGCTGACCCGGCCATTCCCAGAGATCTGCACACAGGGATCCAAAAATTGCTGGCACAAAATCTCGGCCAATTGGTTCAAGGCTCCCTCTAGAACCGCAGCATTGCCGTTGACCAAGATGTTGGAGCGAGGGTCGTTGAGGGTGACCTTGCGCGGCTGAAAAGTGCCGTTGTTCACCTGCACCCGTCCACCTCCCAGCACCACGTCCACCCCCTGCAGGCTGGTTTGGCCGGCTACAATCACGTCAAAGAGCCCGGTCAGGATCTCATAGGCTGTGGAGCTGGTGATGCGAATGCGACCGCCGTTGGTGCCATCGCCGCCATCCAGGGCCAGGTTGCTTTGCAAAGTTTCCCTGCCCGTCCCCAAAATCTCGATCAGCACCTCCAGGCCCGCCGTGGCAGTCTGAAGCCGTTGGGCCTCTGCAACTGCGTCTGCCAGCTTGGTAAAGGGGCCACTGGCCGGATCTACTCTCAGGATGATGGGCCCGCCACCTGGGGGAGGAAGCGGTGGAGAACTGCCGCCGCCGCCACAGCCGAGGGCAATCCCGGCCAACAGGGGCAGCACTAGGGAAGGGATCCTCCAAGCAGATTTGGATACTTGGCCGACCATAGGTGGAAAGCCCTTTCAAGCACTTAGCGGTCAAGGTTGTCAGAGCAACAAACAACTGCCACGGGGTCAAGGTACAGATGGCCAAGCTGGGATCCAATGCCCTCAGCAAAAGCATCCTCTAACGAATCCCCTCCTCAGTCAAGGCTTCGCAAGGGATCCGCAATCAATCATCAATCGGCAACAAAAATCTCAAAAATCTAGCGCTCTTCAGGAACTTGGAGGGTTCCGGCGATAATGTTCTGCTTCACCGCTTCCACGGCGGCCACCAAATCTGCCGGGAGCAAGGCTTGGTTGTACTCATCCAGAGCATAGCCGACACCCTCATTCTCCAGGCCAAAGGTTTGAATGCCGCCGACAAAGTTGCCTTCCACCACGCTGCGAATCACTTCATAGGTGGCCACATCCACCCTCTTCAGCATCGAGGTGAGACCGTGGTTGAGGGTGGCAGGGTTGTTGTCGGTATCCCCCAGGTAGTTTTGGTTGGCATCCACACCGATAAAGAACAGCGGACGGGTATCCCCACTGCAGAGGCTGGCATAATCTGCGGGCTTGGGCACTTCCGCAAAGGGATCCCGAATGAAACTCACCCCGGCGGGCAGATCGGAGGCTCTGAGGCATCTCTCTTGCTTGACAAAGTCGATCAACCCCAGGCCGGATCCCCCGGCAGCGGCATAGATGATGTCGGCCCCTTGGGCTTTTTGGGCAGCAGCGATCTCTTTGGCTCGGGCCGGATCGTTCCAGGCGGCGGGCGTAGTCCCGACATAGTTGGCAATGACGCGACAGGTGATGCCGTCTTCGGCGCAGGCATATTCCACCCCGGCTCGATAGCCCGCCTCAAACTTGTGGATCAGGGGGATGTCCATGCCCCCCAAGAAGCCGACTACACCGGTTTGGGTTTGCTTGCCGGCAATGTAGCCCACCAAAAAGGATCCCTCATGTTCTCGGAAGAGGAGGCTGGCCACGTTGTCTTTTTCGGGGGAAACTGCGTCCACCAAGCCGAACTTCACCTCTTTGAACTCAGCGGCACTGGCGGTAACAGCCGGTTCCAGGGCAAAGCCCACCCCAATCACCACATCAAACCCCTCTTCGGCAAACTTGCGTACCCCCGGCCCCAGTTGGGAGGGATCCGTCGGCTCAAAGTCGAACACCTGCACTCCAAAGTCCTGCTTGGCGCGTTCCGCCCCTTCTGCCGCCGATTGGTTGAAGCTGCGATCGTTTTTGCCCCCTTCTCCAAAGGCAATACCCACCCGTATTTGAGGCTGAGCGGCACTGCTGAGAACGAACAGCCCCGTCAATATCCCCGTTAATACCCAAGAGATCCCCAAGGTTTTGCGCATCATGATGGTTTCCTATCGCCCCAGTAGCTTGATTAGCATCTCTCGAAAAGCCATTTTGTCCGCTCTGAGCACAACCTCAGCATTGGCAGGCCGACCCAGAATGCCTAGGCGATCCACCAAGCTATAGCCGCGAGTTAGCTCTCCGCAACATTCCACGTCCACATAGTGACGGGAACTTTGGCCAATCAGTTCCGGCTGCAAAGCCATGGCCATGGTTAAAGAATCGGGATGGGTGATGCCGTCAAGACCTCCCCCTTCAGGATGGGAGCGGTTGAACTCCCAGGCCACCCGGTTCACCGCTAAGTAAAAGCGGCTGAGGGGAGTATCCAGGGAGAGGATCGGTTCTAGCTCTTCTCGTGTCAAAAAGCCATCGCTGACCGCCAGATCCCAAGGGGACAGCACCACCTCAAATCCAGCCTGCAACACCTTTTTGGCCGCTTCCGGATCCACGTAAAAGTTGAACTCGGCAGCCGGTGTGATGTTGCCGAGAGCATGGTTGGTGCCACCCATGATCCAGAGTTTTTTCACTTTGTGAGGTAGGTTGGGATCCTGAGCCAAGGCAAGAGCCAGGTTCGTCAGGGGGGCTTGGGCGATAATCTGCAGCTCTCCGGCCCAGCGGTTGGCCAGCTCCACAATGGCTGTCGGGGCGAAAAGCGATTCCGGGCGCTGCCTGGCCTTGGGGAAAAAAGAATTGCCCATGCCGTCTTCTCCATGGACGTAGGCCGCTGTAACCAGCTTGCCCACCAGGGGTTTGCTGGCCCCGGGATAGACCGGGATCCCAGCTTTTCCCGCCACCTCCAGGGTATAGAGAGCATTTTCAACGCATTGTTCCAGGTGCAAATTGCCAGCACAGACGGTGATCGCTTCCACACTGCTGTTGGGCCAGAGCAACCCAAAGAGCAACGAGGTGACATCATCTCCCGCCGTATCCGTGTCGATCAAAAAGCGCTGCACAGCCATACACAGGCTAAGCCCAAATCAAGGTGTCATCTTAACCCTTGCAGGCAGTCTCAGGGCAGCCATTGAGCCGGTGTATCTTGAGAGGGGATCCGTGTAGGCTTGAGTCGATTGATGTCCTCTTCCATCCGTTCCATTACGCCGCAACAGATGGCCCAACACCTACGGGATCCCGAGGCTGGGCCTCTGCAATTGATCGATGTGCGGGAACCGGCAGAGCTGGAGCTGGTGAATTTGAATGCTTTAGGCTTTCGCAACTACCCCTTGAGCCGGTACGAGGAATGGAGGGAACGGATCCTCACAGAGCTGGATCCGAATCAGCCAACTTTTGTGCTCTGCCATCATGGCATCCGCTCTGCTCAGATGAGCCGGTGGCTACAGGCCAACGGGTTCACCCAGGTTTATAACATCAGCGGCGGCATTCACGCTTGGGCCTGTGAGGTGGATCCCTCTTTGCCCACTTAATTAAAAACCTACTAAAAGACCTGTTGCAGGGAGTTGAGAGGGCGAATAAGCGCCATGTTCCCCATTCTCCATTTGCAGGGGGATCCCCAGCAACGAGGCCAACAGTATGGATCCCAGGCGGCTCCCCTCATTCGCCACAGCATTGCCAGCTACGCCCGCCAATTTGCCCACCGCTGTGGTCTCACCTGGCAGCAGGCCCAGGCCCAAGCAGAGGGATCCCTGCCCTGGCTAGAGCGCCACGTGCCCCACCTGCTGGAAGAAATCCAAGGAATTGCTGCGGGGAGTGGCTTTCGTTTCGCCGAGATTCTGGCCCTCAATTTGCGCACCGAAATTTTATCCAGATCGGTTCCCAGGGGATCCCATCCCAACTGCGCCGCTGCTCTGGAACACAATCTCCAAAACGGGGTGCCCCAGCACCCACCGGATCCTGCTCATGAATTCAAGGGGATTGATCTCATCGATCCAGCCCAAGCCAACCCGGATGGGGGAGAATGCACCACCCTGGCGGCCTTGCCCCAGGCTACCTCCACCCACCACACCTACTTGGCCCAAACCTGGGATTGGATCGGGGAGCAGCGCAGGGCCTGTGTGCTGTTGTGCGTTCGCTCCGATAACCACCCTGCCTACCTCACCCTGACCGAAGCTGGGATCCTGGCCAAAATCGGCCTCAATCAAGCAGGGTTGGCCGTAGCCCTCAACCTCTTGCGCTCTACCCTAGATGGGCAAACCGAGGGAATGCCGGTGCATTTGCTATTGCGCTTGTTGTTGGAGTGTGAGGAGTGGCAGCAAGCTGTGGAGAGGGTGAGATCCTATCCTTACACCGCGTCCTCTTGTGTCAGCGTTGCGGGTACCGCAGGACAGGCGGTAGGCCTACAGCCCGCTAGTGCAATCAGCTTTGAAATCAGTCCACGAGGAATTGGCCTGCATCTCCCTCAAGGAGGGATCCTCGCCCACACCAATCATTTCCTGGATCCGGCCTTGCGAGAAGATGAGCTGCCCCCCCATATAGGATCCTCCACAAGGCTAGAACGGGCCTATCATTTGCTTCGCCAGAGTGCTCAAACGGGAACCCTAGACGCGGTCGCTCTTCAAAAAATCCTACAAGACCGGACGAATGCCCCCCACTGCATCTGCCGCCATCCGGATCCCCATCTGCCCGTCTGGGATCGCACCGAAAGCGTGGCGGCTGTGGTGATGGATTTGAACCGGCAAATCTTACACCTGGCCCCCAACATTCCCGATCAAGTGGAGTTTGTACCGATTTCCGGGATTTTCTAGGTTTGGAAGATGCAGTAGGATCGAGCTGAAGAGAGAGGAGGGGCAGGCGATCGCGTCCTTGCTGTCGCCACCAGACAGCGGGATGAGGAAAGTCCGGGCTTTCAGAAGAACACACCGCTGGGGAAACTCCCAGTGCGGGTAACCGCGAGGATAGTGCCACAGAAACATACCGCCGATGGCTGGGATCCCAGCACAGGTAAGGGTGCAAAGGTGGGGTAAGAGCCCACCAGCAACGTCGTGAGGCGTTGGCTCGGTAAACCCCGGTGGAAAGCAAGGCCGCAGCCGCAGGATCATGGCTGTTCTTCGCCCCTGTTGGCTGCATCGAGATCACGGTACCCAAAGCGGGGAAGGGTGCTCTCGATGGTGGTGAGCCGCTAGAGGGTGATGGTAACATCACTCCCAGATAGATGATCGCCAGTGCAACTCTGCACTACAGAACCCGGCTTACAACCTCCTCTCTTTTCTATCTGGTCTCTGTTGGGTCACGCCTGCCATCCACAGCTCCACGCAGGCTTGCAGAAGGGGGGGGATCCTGGCGGTTTCGGCGCCTTTCTCTGATTTTTTAGATTTTTCATCCGATAGCTGCCCCTCAACAGAGGGCTCGGTTCCGTCGGCGCCAACGGAAGGCAACTCGGCAGTTACCGCCAACATTGCTGCTCCCAAAATCATTACATGCAAAACCCCAACGGCTGCATAAAGGCGATCTGGCTCGACAGATTGCAACTCAGAGTTGGGAAATCGCCGCAAATACTCTGTCAGCTGTTCTTGGGCCTGAGAAAAACCCATCCGCAAGGCGCGACGATGTTCCTCAGAATAAAGGCCAGCCTCCCCGACCAGGGAGCGCACCAGTTCAGGATTATCGGCCAAAGCCCGAAAACAGGTGTGGACATAGCGCAGGAGAATGGCTTGCAACCCAGAACCTTGAGAGGGGGCGGGATCCGCCTTCAGAGGAAGATCGGCAATGCCGGAAAAAACCCCCAACTCGCCAAATACGGCCAGGAGTAGCCCCTGCTTGGTGCCGAAGTGCCGAAACAGGGTGACCTCATTCACTCCGGCCAAATCCGCAATTTGACGGGTGGTGGTTTGGGTGATGCCCTGACGAACGAACAGCTCCCGAGCCGCATTCAGCAGCCTTTGCCGAGAAGAAGGACGTGCCATAGTGAGGAGAAAACCTGAAGAATTGCGGCGGGCTGCAAGTGACGCTTGCATTTACGGTGGAATACCGCTAGGCTTAATGTCAAGCGAGAGGATGTCGGCAGCGTTGCCTCTGCTCCTCTTCTTCCTGTGTAGCCAAGTTCATCACAGCGGAGCACATAGCAAGTCACCGCTGGCTATGGCGGTGTCTTCAGGGGTTTGACTCCGTTTTCACGTTGGGCCGCTGTTATCCGGCGGCCTTAACTTGGGCTTTGTGTTTTGGCTCTTTCCTAGTCAGTCTAGTCTACTTCTTCTTCTGAGGTTTTGTGGGTTCATGACCACTTCTTTTTCTCGCCAATCGCTGAATCATCCCGCTCCGCTCAATCGGCCCGAGCCCCAAGAGTCCTTTCGGTTTGCTTGGGAACATGTGCTCTTCTTTGCCATTTTTCACGTGGTGGCTTTGGTGGGAGGCATTTTCTTCTTCTCCTGGCCCGCTCTGGGAGTAGCCCTATTTCTCCACTGGTGTTTCGGCAGCTTAGGCATCTGCTTGGGGTACCACCGCCTGCTCAGCCATCGTAGTTTCCAGGTGCCCAAGTGGCTGGAATATGTCTTCACGACTCTCGGTGCCCTGGCCGTTCAAGGGGGGCCGATCTTTTGGGTGGGTGGCCACCGTCAGCATCACGCCTTTACCGAAGATGAGGAGAGGGATCCCTATTCTGCTCGTAAGGGCTTTTGGTGGAGCCATGTGCTCTGGCTGATCTACCACCGCGAAGAATTTTTTAACCCTGAGAAGTATTTTGCCTTTGCGCCCGACTTGGCTCGGGATCCCTTCTACCGCTGGCTGGATAGGTACGCCCTGCTTTTGCAACTGCCGTTGGCTGCAATACTCTACCTGCTGGGGGGCTGGTCATTCGTCGTGTACGGTATCTTCGTGCGGACAGTGCTGCTGCTGCATTGTACCTGGTTGATCAACTCGGCCAGCCACTTCTGGGGTTACCGGACTTTCGAGAGCAACGACAATGCCCGTAACCTTTGGTGGGCGGCCATTCTAACCTATGGTGAAGGCTGGCACAACAACCATCATGCCGACCCGAAGTGCGTTAAGGCCGGTTTGCGTTGGTGGGAGATCGACATGACCTACTGGGCCATTTGGCTGTTGGCGAGATTGGGCCTGGCTCGTAAGCTGCACCTGCCTGCCCAAGGCCAAGCTGCTCGCTGAACTGGTTTTTCCCAGACCTTGCAGAGGAATCATCCGGGGATCCCTATCCCTAGGGATCCCTTTTGGGTTGCAGAGAGAGCTAGTCTTCTAAGGGGCTATACTGCCACGCTCCATAGTGGTCAAGAATACGCTTAATTTGTTCTATGTCGGCATCGGGTTCTTGATGAATATGCAATGCCTCTATTTGGCTGTCTTGGTAGCGAAAGGTGGAGTTTTTTTTCCACTCCAGCTCCGTTTTCACCCCTGAAACACAAGCCAAATGGGCAGCCAATTCCCGATAAACCATCAGGGGCATAGAATCGTAGCGAATAGCGTAGCGCTTCATTTTGGGAGTGCTCACGAATGACAGCCCGATCAACGTAGCCCAGGGTATAACTCAAGACAACCCAAGTAACTTCCGGATTATGCAATCACTGCAAAAAGTAAAAGAGTCCTCTATGCAAAACTCTGGGGCGAGGACTTGACCGGCAAAACAGGATAGGACTAAGCAATTTTGTCATCGACCAAGGTGCAGCAATTGACCTGATCTAGGCAAATCTTTCCCCACTGCAAGGCCCAGCGTACTAAGGCAACCCGATTTGCCGTTCGGGTCTTGCTCAAAATGTTGCTGATGTGATTGTCAACGGTGCGTTTGCTGATCTCTAAGCGTTCCGCAATGTCCTGATTGGTCAGTCCTGCCGCAATCAACTCGATGACTTGCAGTTCCCGTTCGGACAACAAGTCCGCGGAATGATAGTCGGTGCCCATTCCGAATGCCTGCTTAAGATGAACTGTAAGGATTACCTACCCCAATTCTAGGGGATCACCCCTGAGATGGACAGCCCTGAAGAAAGGAAATCTTAGGCGATTCTCGGCCAGACTCCGGCTGCGGGCCACTGACGCGAGCGTCTTCGGGCGGGTTTCACAAGGGATCCAGGTGCTTCCGGGGCAGTTCCACCTGAACCCACAGCCCACCGGTTTGCGGGTGATTGCGCAGTTGGATGGTGCCCCCGTGAACTTCGACAATCTGCCGCACAATTGCCAGCCCTAGGCCGGTTCCGCCTTTGCTGCGGGCCCGCGCAGTGTCGGTGCGGTAAAAGGGCTGAAAGACCAACTCAAATTGATCTTCTGGCAGGCCGGGGCCGTGGTCGTACACCTCTAGCCGCACCTGGGATCCCTGCTCCGAAAGCACCACATGGATAGGAGAGTCGGGCTTGCCATACTTGACGGCGTTGTCCAAGAGATTGAGGATGAGGCGGTATAGGCGTTGCTCATCTCCCCAGAGGTAAATCTGGGACGATCCGCTCAGGTGCAGTTCCTGGTGTCGAGGCTTGGCCAACGGCTCTACACTTTGCCAGGCCTCGCGCACCAAACTTGCCAGATCCACCCAACGCCACTGAGAGCGGGATGCGGCTCCCAAATTGAGGGCGCTGAGTTCGAGCAAGTCTTGAACCAAATGGCTCAGGCGCAGAGTTTCATTTAGCAATCGTTCCACCCAGACTGCTTGAGCGGCATCGACCCGGCTTTGTAAAGTTTCGGCCAGCAAGCGAATGGAGGTGAGGGGGGTTTTCAGCTCGTGAGCCACATCCGAAGCCCAGCGATCCCGCTGTTGGGCCAGCATTTTTGCTTCCAGCCGGTCTTCTAAAAAAATGGCCACGTGCGCTTGCGGCAGCAGCAGCCCCCAAGCCCGCAGCGGAATCGGTTTGCCATCCCCACCGGAAGGGTAGAAAATCCATTCGCGACTTTGGACAGGAGCAGCGGTCTCCTGTCGGCGGGTAGCCTCGATGAGCTGATCCAACTCATAGGAGCGCACCCATTCCAGCAAGAGCTTGATGCCCGGCTGCCATTGGCTGATGCGCAGCAGACGCTGGGCGGCAGGATTGCACTCCAGCACCACGTTGTTTTCGTCCACCCGCAGATATCCCCAAGGGAGCCGCTGACTCAGGTATTGCCAGTTTTGCAGTTGCTGTTTTTGGTTGGCCCAATCCAGATCTTGTTGGCGAAGATGACGGCTGAGCAAGCTGAGCATCTGTTCCGGGGAGTGGAGGGGCATGGCCAGATGCACCAGGGATCCCAACCGCTGCAATTCGCGTCTGAAACGGCGCCGAGTCTGCCACAGCAGGAGCAACGTGCAAAGCAAACCGATTCCCAACCCGATCAGGATCCCGGCTTCCAGTCCCATGTTCCCACCACCTTTGCTGCCATTGTCGCTCAGGGAAGCAAGAGTGGAGGCGAAAGCCCGGTTGCCGGCCTCTTATCGACGATGTACGAGGGTGGTACTGGCTTGGTCGGTGGGCACAAGCAAGATCTCGCTGATGTTCACGTGGGGGGGACGGGTTGCCGCAAACACCACCACTTCAGCCACATCCATCGCCGTCAAGGGGGTGAGGCCCTGATACACTGCTGCCGCGCGGGCGCGATCCCCACGGAAGCGCACTTGGCTGAACTCGGTTTCCACCAGGCCCGGCTGAATCTCGGTGACGCGAATGGGGGTGCCCAGTAAATCCAGCTTCAGCCCCTCGGAGATGGCCCGCACGGCGGCCTTAGAAGCGCAATACACAGCGCCACCTGGGTAGGTCTGCCGACCGGCAATGGAGCCGATGTTCACCACATGGCCTCGACCTCGCTCCACCATGCCGGGCAAAACGGCGCGGGTAACATAGAGCAGACCCTTGAGGTTGGTATCGATCATCTCTTCCCAATCTTGCAAGGCCCCCATGTGGAGCTTGTCCAAGCCACGACTTAAACCTGCATTGTTGACCAAGATGTCGATGTTGGCCCACGGCGAGGGCAAAGATTGAAGCGCCTGCTGCACGGCTGCCCCATCCCGCACATCCAAAGCCAGCAGGTAGGAAGAAGTGCCATAAGCCTGCTGCAACTCCCCAGCCAGTTCCTGCAGCCGATCCTGACGACGAGCCACCAGAATCAGGCGGGCTCCAGAACGGGCAAAAAGGGTGGCACAAGCGGCCCCAATGCCGCTACTGGCTCCGGTGATGAGCACGATGGAGTTTTCGATCATCATTTGCTAATTCAAATGCTGTGATTTCAATTGAGTGCAGTCGGCGAAAAGTGGACAGCCGCCCCCAGCTTCCTCCTCAGTGGGAGGCTACAGCCATTCTAGGAGTTCGAGCCACTTCCCCAAGGGGAGTCTGGGATCCGGTAAACGAATCGTTTCGCTGCCGTTCGGTAGCGACGCTACCGCTTCCTGCAAAAGCTCCTTAAAGAGAGCGCTCCAGCAGCTTGACACAAGCGTACAGGGTATCCAAATGGGGAGTGGGCACGCCCACTAAACGCCCCAGCTCGGTGATGGCTCCCACAATGGCCTCGATCTCCGTCCGTCGCCCCAGCTCAATATCCTGCAGCATCGAGGTGCGATGGGATCCCACGCGGGCTGCATCCTCTAGCCGCTTTTCCAAAGAGACCGGCAGCCGGATCCCTAGAGCTTGGGCCACAGCCTCAACTTCCTGCATCACCGACCGAACCAAAGCACGGGTGGGTGGGTATTGGGCAATTTCATCTTGAGCAGCCCGGGTGAGGGCGCTGATGGGATTGAAGGCGGCATTGCCCCACAGTTTCTGCCAGATCTCGGCCCGAATCTGCGAGGTGAGGGTGGTGGAAAGCTGCGCCTGTTCAAAGATGGCGGCCAAGGACTGCAGCCGTCCTGACAGGGATCCATCCGGCTCCCCCAGAATGTAGCGCCCACCCCCTGTGTGCAAGACCACTCCTGGCTCTGCCAACTGCACGGCGATATACACCACACAGCCGATCACCCGCTCTATCGGCAGATGGGCAGCGATAACCCCTTCTGGATCCACGGAAGTCAGGGAATGCCCCTCAAACTCGCCGCCATGCCGGTAGAAGTACCACCAGGGGATACCATTCTGGGCGATCACAATGGGGGTGTCTGGGCCACACAGGGATCCCAGCCGAGGGGCAAGCTGCGGCAAGCTGTGGGCCTTGACCGTCACTATCAGCCAGTCCTGTGGGCCAAGGGCAGCCGGGTCGTCGGTGGCCGTCAAGTGCTCCACCCAGGTTTGGGAGGGATCCCCCTGCCGGATCAGCTTTAGACCTTGGGTGCGGATGGCCTGCAGGTGAGCTCCACGCGCCACAACACTGACAGGGAAGCCCGACCGGGCCAGGCAAACGGCCAGATGGCTTCCCACCGCCCCGGCGCCAACAACACAAATCTTCATGGGCCTATCATCTTTTCGTCACCCACTTCACATCCAGGTGGCCAATTGACACGAGGCTGTGACAAGGGCTGAGCGGGATCGGGAGAAACCCCCGACAACTGAAGGGAGGGCTTTTGGAGAACCCTCACTCTGCCCCCCCTTGGGTCACCCTCAGGATCCCGTATCCAAGCGCCACACCCACCAGGGTCAGCACAATGCAGAGTCCAGCAGTGGTGAAGATCTCGCCAGCCATAGATTAGATTCCTCGCACATGGGTTACATCGCCTTCTCAGGATATCGGATCCCCAGCCCTGGCCTTCACTCCAGCGGTGTAGCGACCCAAACCTAGCTCCTGGAAAAACAGGCGTTCTCTTGGACTTGATAAGATCCGGCTATCCACCTCTATAATGAAAGCAATTTACAAGTCTTTACCGGCATAGGCTAAATTGTAATGCCTACAGCCGTAAAACTTGTCCGGTGGCTCTCGAATGCTCTGTTGGGCCTCGTGAGCCCTGGAAACGGTTCTCGATAGGGTCTTGGAGCGCTGGGAATTCTAACCCACTGGAAAGTTCCCAGGCAGTTCTCGCCAAAGAGCCGTTCAAAGAAACTGAGGCAAAAGACCCGAGGGTTGAGTCTTTATACCTAGGCTCCGCTCTTGCTTCGAAGAAGCAAACTTTGTAGTTTCATTAACGTCCTCATTCATTTAGATGTCTTTAAGGAGTAGTTCAGATGACCATAGCGGTAGGGCGCGTGCGTCAGGAGCGAGGATGGTTCGACATCGTCGATGACTGGCTCAAGCGCGACAG